>QBMC01000187.1 GCA_003242035.1 Nodosilinea foveolarum
AAGTGGCATTCATCCCGCCGCTGAAAGCGGGGGTCTTCTGCCCGATTCCCCTCAAGTGAGTGCTAGCGACAGATAAAGCCGGAGCAGTTTGCATTATCCCAAACCTCGCCCAAAGCGTCACAAAATCGTTTCAATTCTGTGACGAATCTGCAAATGGGTTAAACGCCCAGTTCCCCGTCAAACCGCTAAACTGAATCTTGGTTAAACCCTTTGCTTTTCGCTTCCCCCCCACCCTCTCCACTATGTCCAACTCCGCATTCGATATTGCTGGCCGCAAACCCTTCGAACTCCCAGGCGCTTATCCCCACTACAACCCAGATCGGCCCGGACAGGTAGAGCATATCGCGCTGGACTTAGCCTTCGACATTCCGAACAAGAGCTACAGCGGCACCTGCAAAGTCCGCATCGCGCCCGTCGTAGACGGCACCGACAAGCTCACAATGGACGCCGTTGACTTAAAAATTGCGTCCGTTAAAGTCGGCAAAACCGCTCAAGAATTTGACTACGACGGCGAACAGCTACATATTCGTCTAGCCCAGCCTGCCAAGTTCGGCAAATCCTTCACCCTCACCATCGAATACGCGGTCGAAAATCCTCAGCGCGGCATCTACTTTATCGGCCCCGACCAGCACTATCCCGACAAGCCCGTACAGATTTGGACACAGGGCGAGGACGAAGACTCTCGCTTTTGGTTCCCCTGCTTCGACTATCCCGGCCAGCTCGCCACCTCAGAGATTAGGGTACGTGTGCCTAAAAAGTACATCGCGGTTTCTAATGGCGAACTGATAGAAACTGAGGCCGAGGGCGCAGACAAAATTTATCACTGGAAGCTGGATAAAGTGCATCCTAGCTATTTGATGACGCTGGCAATTGGGGAGTTTGCCGTCATTGAAGATGAGTGGAAAGGCAAGCCCGTTCGCTACTACTTCGAGAAAGGGCGCAAGGCCGAAGCTAAGCTGACGATGGGCAAAACGCCGCAGATGCTGGAGACGCTGAGCCGCTGGTTTGGCTACGAATATGCTTTCTCTAAATACGATCAGGTGTGCGTTGCCGACTTCATTTTTGGCGGCATGGAAAACACCACCACCACCCTGCTCACCGACCGCTGCATGATCGACAAGCGAGCCGCCATCGACAATGAGCGAGCCGAAACCCTAGTAGCTCACGAGCTAGCTCACCAGTGGTTTGGCGATCTAATTGTGATTAATCACTGGTCGCAGGCTTGGGTAAAAGAGGGAGCCGCTACCTATTCGGAAGTGCTGTGGGTAGAAGAAACCAAAGGCAAAGAGGAGGCGCTTTACTATCACCTCAACCACGCTCGGGCCTACCTGGATGAAGACAAAAGTCGCTATCGCCGTCCGCTGGTGACGCACATTTATCGGGAGGCGATTGAGCTATACGACCGGCATATTTATGAGAAGGGATCTTGTGTGTACCACATGATTCGGATGGAGCTGGGCGATGAATTGTTTACGCGATCGCTCTCCACCCTGCTCAAAAAACACGCTCACAACACCGTCGAAACCATTGATCTGCTCAGGGCCATTGATGAATCTACTGGCCGTAACCTGCGCTACCTGTTCGATCAATATGTGTACCGAGGCGGCCACCCCGACTACAAGGTGGGCTATAGCTGGGATGGCGATAGCAACCTAGCAAAAATCACCGTCACCCAAACTCAGGTGGAAGACGGTAAATCGCAGGTGCAAGAAGGCCTGTTTGATTTGAAAGTGCCGATTGGTTTTGGGTATGTGGGCAACGCCGAGGCTGCCAGCGGCGAAGTCAAATCCTTTAAGGTGCGCATTCATCAGCGGGAGCAGGCGCTGTACTTTCCACTAGAGAAAAAGCCCGATTTTATTAGCTTCGATGTAGATAATCACCTGCTAAAAACGGTCGAGCTAGACTATCCGATTGCCGAACTCAAAGCGCAGCTCAAATATGATCCCGATGCGATTTCGCGGCTATTTGCGGCAGAGGCGCTGGCGAAAAAAGGCAGCTTGGAAGCAGTAGACAGTCTTAAAGAAGCGCTGAAAGGCGATCCGTTTTGGGCCGTGCGCGCTGAAGTTGCCGAACAGCTAGGTTCTGTGCAGCTCGTGCAGGCGGAAGCGGCCCTAATTGAGGGGTTAGAAGATGAACATGCGAAGGTGCGTCGGGCAGTGGTGACCGCACTGGGCGATGTGAAGTCGGTAGAAAGCTACAAGGCGCTGAAGGCGGTGGCAGAAAAGGGCGACGAGAGCTATTACGTGGAGGCGGCTGCGGTGCGATCGCTCGGCAAAATCGGTACGGCTACTATCGACGGCAAAAACCGAGAAAAGAAAGTCCTGAAGCTGCTGGATAAGGTTTTACAAGAGCGAGCGGGCTGGAACGAGGTGGTTCGCAGCGGCGCAATCAGCGGACTTAGCCAGTTCAAAGCCTCAGAAGCGGCACTCGATTTGCTACTGCCCTACACCGAACCAGGCATCTCGCAGCCCTTACGACTAGCGGCGATTCGCGCCTTGGGCAGCATTTCCACCGGGCAAGAAAAGCAGGCGCTCACTCGAATTTTAGACCGCTTAGAGTCGCTGTCTCGGGAAAATTTTTTCCTTACTCAGGTGGCCACAGTAGGCGCACTCAGTCAAATGGAAGAACGCGGAGCCGTCAAGATTTTGAAAAGGATGGCCACGCATTCTCCCGATGGCCGGGTAAAACGACGAGCCGACGAAGCTGCTCAAAAAGTGCAGAAAAAACTGGGATCGGATCAGGCAATTGTAGACTTGCGCCAGTCGCTCGATGAGGTTAAGCAGGTAAACAAAGAGCTGAAAAGCCGATTGGAGTCGCTGGAGGCCAAGGCCAAACTAGAGACAAAACCAGAGGCCGAACTGGAGACTCAGGCAGAAAAGAACGAGTGAATCAGTAATTGTGCGGCGATCGCTTTATAGTTTAAACACCGTCATTGAGAAAGCTCCTTAACGAAGCTATCCGTAAGGTCTTAATTTAGACAGGCCCAAAGAGCGATCGCCGGAATTCGGCTCAAATCTAATGAAGGTATACAGGTCAGCGTCAGCTTCTTGGCTATTCAGGCGTTTTAACCTTGGAAAAACTTACCCGCTGAAATTTACCTACTAGAACTCGCCCGCTGAAACCTCTTTGCACAATGAGTCCTCAGATTCTCGAAGGCCGCTTTGAAATTGAAGAACAGATCAGCCGTACGGATTTTATGGCCGTGTATTTGGCGCGCGATCGCCATTATCTTCATCGCCCTCACTGTATCGTCAAGTCGATTCACTACCGGCAGGCCAACATGCGCCACCGCATAGAGCGCGAAGTGCATACGCTAGAGCTGCTGGGCGCACATCCTCAAATCCCGAGCGTGCTGGCCTATTTTCATACCGGCCCCAAGAAAAGCCAGTCGAAGATTGATTCGTCGAACACAACTACTGATGAGCAAATCTTCTACATCGTTCAATCTTGGCTAAGCGGGCACCCCATCAGCCAGGAAATCTCCACGGGTCGCCCGCTGAGCGAAGGCTACGTTAGCAAGCTGCTAAAAGACGTACTAGTGCCGCTCGTACTCGTTCACGAGCAGGGCGTCGTCCATCAAAACCTGCATCCACAGCACTTAATCCGCCGCGATACCGACGGCCAGATTTTTCTCACCGAGTTTGGCACCCTACCCAAGCTAGCGAGAAGCACCGTCAACGAATCCGGGGCGCTTACTAGCAGCGTCCCCATTAGCCCACAGCCCTACAGCGCACCCGAGCTACTTCAGCAAAACCCGCAGCCCGCCAGCGACCTCTATTCACTTGGCCTGATTGCCATCGAAGCGCTAACCGGTCGCCGTCACCAGGACTTAAGCTTCGACCCCGTTAAGGGCTTGCTATGGCGAGAATACGTCACGCATGGCGAAGGCGTCGAGGGCGCGACGAGCCGATCTCTCGCGGAATTTATTGATCGTTTGGTGCGTCACGATTGGCGCGATCGCTTCGAACAGGCTGAGGCCGCGCTGGCGCAGTTAAAGGGGGTGCGCGATCGCCATCAAATCGCTCAAGACAGTCGCTTTCCTACCGTCGTCGTCGCCCCCGGCAAGCAAACCACCACCTTCGGAAAAACCGCTAAAACCACTGACTTAGAGGCCACGGCCCTTACCGGCTGGCCCCGCTCCCCCCAAAACAACCCGCAGAACAACCCGCAGAACAACCCGCAGAACAATCGGCAAAACAAGCTTCAGAACCTTCCCTATTCGCTTAATCTGGCCGTAGGTGGCCCGACTAGAACCGTTAGCCACGTCTCTAAGCGCTATCCACACAGCAACAGTCATTCCACCTCCTACAGCAGCCGAAAGCCCAACCCCTATTTAACCAAGGGAGCCATTGGCAGCCTAGCGATTCTGATCGCCCTCGGCATTGGCGTTAAAACCTATCGTTGGGGAGAATACCGCATCAGCCGTCTGCCTCAAAGTTGGAGCGATTGGGCTGCCCCTGCCGCCCAATCCGCCTATCCAGTCGCCGACGCCGCGCAGCTCGCGCCCCTGTTTTCAGGAGACAGTAGCCTCTTGCTACAGCCCGCTGTGGTCACCGCTTACTGGCAGATGTCAGCCGCCGCCGAAGCCGATGGCGTTGAACTGTATGCACTATCTGGCTACCGCAGCGAACCCGCAGCTCCGGCCCCCGCAAACCCAATAGATACCCAAGATGCTCAAAGTCAGGCCGAAGCGCAGGCTTCAGAGCAGGCCCAAAACGACGCCAGAGAAAGCGATCGCAACGCCGCAGACTACCCCACAGGCTATGCGCTAGACATTAGCGGTGCGGACGAAAGCACCGACCGCCAGCCCTCGTTTGCCAAAACGGACGCCTATAAGTGGCTGACCCAAAACGCCGGACTGCACGGCTTTGAGCTGTCTACTACCGCCTCACCGCTCAAGCGAGGACTCCTGGGAGCAGCGTCGGATCAGCCCTGGCACTGGCGCTACGTGGGAGATGCGGCCAGCCAGACGATCTTTGCTCCAGATCGCTAAAGGTTGCTCGCGACCGGTCAGTTTTGTTGGTGGGGAACCTTGAGCCTGTCGCCCCACTCCATTCATAAAAACCCTACACAATTAGATATTTCAGTGATATCGTCCATTCATAGGTTGGGCAAATTTCTGTGTAGCTATAGTCAAAGTGGCCACCGCCTTACCGCCTTATACGGATGGCCCGCTTGTATATAGGCATTCGCGACTACCGATCAATTGTCTCGATAAAAGCCGTCTCCGACGCATTGTTGCGCTCTACTCCATGCAATCTATCAGCTCACAGCAGCGCCTAACAGCCCACTATAAAACAACGCTGGGGGCGCTCTTAGCCGTCAGCGGGGCAGCCGGATTTACCCTCAGCCTCTGGAATACTTCTCAAACCAGCCGCTTTTCGCCTCTAGTTGGGGTGGCCGTCCTGCTGTTTGGCTTTGGCCTCTATTGTCTAAACCGCCCTTACTTTTTACTAGAGCCTCGTCAGCTAACGGTATATAACCTGTTAGGCTCTGTCTCCAAGCGCTACACGTTCGACTCTTGGGAAGTGGTAAAGGCCGACAGTCGCCGCATTTATATTGACGATGACGGCATTACCAAAAAGGTGTCCGTGCTGCCCTGGTTGGCTAGCACAAAAGACTGGATAGCTATGCGTGAACTGCTGGAATAACTATTTATCTATACTCGACTTTGCTAACTACTATGATAGGAAGCTACTTATTGAGGTGTTCTGATGACGAGCGCGATCGCCCACAAACCCACCCTAAGCGTCCCTGGCCCAGCTCCTACGCCACTTCTAGGCGCAGCTCCCAACATCTTTAAGTTCGCCAAAGATCCCATTGCCTACACGCGCCAGCTATTCGAAACATACGGCAATTTAGTCTCTTTAGTCCAAGGCGGCGGCACCCGGCTCTATTCGCACTACCCGGATTGTCCGGGCACCGTATTTGCCTGCGGCCCCGAGATTGTGCGTCAGGTCGCAACTCAGCCAGATGTTTTCTACAAGTGTCCGCTCACTGGCCCGCTGTACCGCTTTCGCCATGAGTCGGCGCGGGCCAAGCCGCTGAATCACTTCTTGGTCGGCATCTTTGGCGACAATGAAGCGGCCCATAAGAAACAGCGCAAGCTGATGATGCCTGCCTTTCACCATCAACGTTTGGGCAGCTACGCTCAAGACATGGCTGCCATTACCGCAGACGAATTGAACAAGCTAGAAGTGGGGCAGGTGCACAACATAGCTGCCACGATGCAACAGATTACCCTGCGGATTGCGGCGAAGTCTCTTTTTGGGGAAGATATTGGCCCAGAAGGTGCTAGCACTGGAGAGATTTTACATGCGGCCTTGGACATACAAGGCAGCTTGGCGATGAAATTTCTACGGTACGATTTGCCAGGGCTACCGTGGCGTCGCTATTTGAACATAGTGGCGGAGTACGAGCGGGCAATGAAAGCGCTGTTGGATGCTAAAAGAGCGCGGGGATGCGATGAGGCGGATGTGCTCTCTATGCTGATGCAGGTGCGAGATGAGGAAACCCAAGAGAAACTAAGTGAAGAAGAACTGCTGGGACATGTGGGCGTGATTTTTATTGCGGGCCATGAGACGAGTGCCAATGCGCTTACCTGGACATTGTTTTTACTCTCTCAGCATCCGCAGATTATGAGCGATTTGCTGGACGAGCTAGAGGGTGTTTTGCACGGAGATGCGCCAACCTTAGAACAACTTAAAGATCTGCCGCTGCTAGAGCGCGTGGTAAAAGAGAGTATGCGCATACTTGCGCCTGTGCCCTGGAATGGCAGAGTTACGGCCAAGCCTACCGAGCTGGGTGGCTACAGCTTGCCGACCGGGACGGAAGTGTTTGTCAGCATTTCTCAAACGCACCACATGAGCGATTTGTACCCTAACCCAGAGGCTTTCGACCATAGCCGGTGGGAGACCATTACCCCAACTGCTTACGAGTACAATCCGTTTAGTGCGGGGCCTCGGATTTGCATTGGTGCGGGCTTCGCGATGATGGAGATTAAGATCATTTTGGCGATGCTGCTACAGCGATACCGGCTGGAATTTGTACCCGAAAACCCCATAGACCGCGCAGGGATGATTGTGATGCGGACTAAGCATGGCATGTCGATGAGGGTGCATAAGCAGGATCGGCAGTTCGATGCGGGCGTGGGCACGGTGCAGGGAAATATTCGCGATATGGTGAATTTGCCTTAGCGCCAAGCGACAGGTCTTGATTTAGCGGGTTGCCGTAGGTTTACTTCAGGTCGCTGATGATGAAGCTGGAGTCGGGGGAGGGTTAGAAGAATGGGTTAGGTTTCTTGTCCCAACATGCCTTTCAGTTTTTTCACCAACCGATTCATATCCTCATGGAACCGTGGATCGCGGCCTACGTCGATGCCGTTTTGTCCGGGCAACTTGTGGAGCGATTTGGGTAGCTGTGACGGCTTAGGTGGCAGAACGCCGTCTAGGAAGACAGGAACCACAGGAATATTATGGGCAAACGCTAACTCTAATTCAATGCGCACGAAGTCTTCAGGATTGGCTAGACGCTGAGTACCGCCCTCTTTTTCTGTTGCATTTACCCAGGTTTTCCCGATGATGGCCAAGACAATCTGGCATTGACTCACGGACTGATTGATATATTCAGTAAAGTCAACACCCAGTGGAATACTAGCCGTGTCTTTGAATACTTGGTTTTCACCGAATGCACCAACTAGCCGGTCGTAAATTCTGCCGGTATGTGGATCACTGTCACTGCGACGGTAGGAGATGAAGATTGATTTTGGATTTAAGATGGGGGCGGGAGGCACGGGGTCGCCGTTTTGTTTGTCGGGGAGGGTTTGGAGAATGGCTTGGATTTCGTAGCCTCGCAAGAGCAAGCTGAGATCAACGTCTTCTTCGCTGCGCCGACATTCGATGGTGTCTTTTTTGCCTTTTTCCTGGCGCTTTTTAACGGTCGCATAGTCAAAGAATTCTGGTTGGTTGCTGCCTGCGCATTCGCTGCACTGGCAAGGAATCATTTTTTCGTATTGCAGTTGGTGGTAGGACTGGCTGATGCTGTCCAGTTGGTCTACGATGACGGCGCGGAATTCGGGGATGCTGGGGCCACGGAAGCGGAGGGTGATGCGGCGCTGTTGGAGATTTTCGATGACTTCGGCTTGGGTGTTGCCGCGCTGGATAACCGCGCCGTTGCGCCAAACCCAATTTTGGTTGGGGATGTAGCGATAGAGGGTGACGGCAAACTGCCAGAGGATGCCTTTGGGCA
>QBMC01000188.1 GCA_003242035.1 Nodosilinea foveolarum
TACGTCGTATTTGCCATCTATAATTCTACTCGAAAGATCCCAAACAGGCTCTATACCCCAACCGCATAAAGATATCCTCCAAACTCTCCTGCATGTAATGAAATTCACTAATTCGAACGCCCTCTTGCACCAGCACTCGCAGCAAATCCGCCGCGTCTTCCTCCGTCCCCGCAAAAGTCACGCCCAGCTTGCCAGACTCGCCCAGCCGCCCTTTCTCAATCCGTTCATATTTCTCTACTAGCGGATGCTCCTGCAAATAGATTTCGATATCCGACTGTTCGCCCAGCACGCCAATCAACAGTCGCTGTCCCTCTTTTTGGTAGAGCGAATCCAGCCTGCCGCTTTCCACCAACCGGCCTTTCTCCATAATGCCGATGTTAGAACAAAAGTCTTCCAAATCGCTAAGGATATGCGAAGAAATTAGGATCGTCATCCCCTCCGTCTGCAAGCGCTTGATCGTCTTGCAATACTCTACGCGAGCAATCGGGTCTAGGCCCGACACCGGCTCATCCAACAACAACAGCTTCGGCCGATGAATCACCGTCCGGGCCAAACTTAGCCGCTGCTTCATCCCACGCGAGAGACTGCTAATCAGACTGTTTCGCTTGTTCTCTAACTGCACCAGCGCCAAAACATCTCCAATTCGCTGATGCAGCGCTGAGGGTTCGAGATAATATAGTTGACCAAAATATTCTAAGTACTGCTGCACTGTCAGGTCGTCGTACAGCGGAAAGTCATCCGGCAGGTAGCCAATATGCTTCTTAATGTCTGGATTGGGCTGCGCGCGAAGCACCGGCTTACCGTCAATATAAATCTCGCCCACCGTTGGATCGTCAGCCATTGCCAGCAACCGGATCAACGTGGTTTTGCCTGCTCCATTCGGGCCAATCAGTCCGTACACCTCACCCTCGCGGACTTGCAAGCTCACCTCGCTGACTGCCGCATAGTCATCAAATTGCTTGGTAAGCTGATGCGTCGCAATGACAAGATTATCGGTCATAAGTCTTTCTTAAGGTATCTCGATAGAACGCAATGACTGCAACGCAAGGCGAGACTGTTCCGCTTAATACAGCGCGAATGCGGATGCTTACGGAAATATATTAGACGGAAATGTATTAGATCCGACTCGAATACTTCGATTGCAGGTTAGGGCTTACCTTACCGGGGATTGAGCAGAAATGCTATAGCGTGTTGGGGTCTATGCCGCGATCGCGAAATTCCTGTAAAAGCTCCTTCCTCAACTGCCGCTCTAACACCAGCGACTGCTGTGCCTGCTGTGCCTGCTGTGCTGTTCCGCAGCCTGCCGAATGAGTCGTTCTGGTGCCAGGATACGGCTGCCCCTGCTCGTCGTACAAATACAGTCAATCTCTGATTGGTAAACCCTGATGAATTCCTTGATCTACGCCAATGCCTAAACCCACTTCGGGCATCCAGATCGGATCGCCCTGCTGCCGAACAGACTGGCCTTCGATCAGTCGGTAGCGTTTTTAATAGAGCAGGATTCGCTGGCTTGAACTATACCATGACAGAATACGGGCATCCGTAGAGTGGCAGAACTTGAATAAGCGTGACTGTTAAACATGCCGTCTCTAAAACTACAACCGCAAACGCATATCAGCATCATAACGAAAAAAGGAGCAGGCTTTCGCCCACCCCTTGTTTCTCAGAAAGTCGTCAAGATAGCGATCGCTTATTCAACCCCTTCAATTCGATTCTCCACTTCCTCATACAGTTCCTGAAGCCGCTCAATGTTCTCATCGCTGGTCTCCCAGTAGCCGCGACCGTTCACTTCTAGCAGCGTCGTCACCATCCGGCGGAACGAGTTCGGGTTCAAGTCCATCAAGCGCTTACACATCTCCGGATCGTTAATGAACGTGTCATTCGTATCCTCGTACACCCAGTTATCTACTGCGTCAGCCGTCGCCGACCAACCCATCGTATTTACCAAGCGATTAGAGAGTTCGCGGACGCCTTCGTAACCGTTGGAAAGCATTCCTTCGTACCACTTGGGGTTCAGGAGTTTAGTGCGAGCGTCTAAGCGGACGGTTTCAGAGAGCGATCGCACCTGAGCATTTGCCGTGGTCGTATCGGCAATAAACGAAGTTGGCTTCTTACCATCATCTCGCAAACTCGCCACCACTTTTGTTGGATCAGAGTCGAAGTAGTGAGAGACATCTGTTAGAGAAATCTCCGAAGAGTCTAGGTTCTGAAACGTCACATCCGCCGTCTTCAAAGAAGCTTCCAATAGACCGCGAGACTGTTCCATCATCCCCGGATTGTCGCAGTTGAAGGCAAAAGACTTCCGCGCCAAATACATATCGCGCAGTTCTTGCTCTTCTTCCCAACTGCTGTTCTCCACAGCCAAGTTCACGTTTGCCGCGTAAGACCCCGAAGCATTCGAGAAGATTCTAGTCGCCGCATCGCGTAAAGACAGGCCAAACTCTTCAGCTTGATCTATCGCGTGTTTGCGCACAAAATTCATCTCCAAAGGCTCCTCAGCCTCAGCCGCCATCTTCACCGCCCGATCCAGCAGCGCCATCTGATTCACAAACAGATCGCGGAACACGCCCGAACAGTTAATCACAATGTCAATTCGAGGCCGACCTAATTCCTCTAGCGAAATCAGCTCCAGCTTATTCATCCGACCTAGCGAATCGGGCACTGGCTTCACGCCGACAAACCACATCATCTGAGCGAGAGATTCACCGTAGGTTTTGATATTATCCGTACCCCAAAGCACGGTTGCAATCGTTTCTGGGTACGCCCCGTCATTCTCAGCTCTCTGCCGATCCAATAGACGATCTACCACAATCTTCGCAGACTGCACCGCCGCCGAAGTCGGGATAGACTGCGGATCGAGCGCGTGCATGTTCTTACCCGTCGGCAGCACGTCCGGATTTCGAATCGGATCGCCACCCGGCCCAGGCAAAATGTACTCGCCGTCTAAAGCGCTCAGCAGAGAATCTAGTTCGTTGTCAGCTACTACCTGCTTCAGGCAATATTGCAGAAACTCAAACAGCGGCTTCAGCGAATCGTTTTCTACTTTCGTATAGCCCGCATCGTGCAGCGCCTTCGTCCAAGGATCTTTTGCGCCACCAAAGTTGAACATAGAAAGCATAGACTTCTTCGAAATCCGGCCCTCAGCGTCCATCTGTTGTTCTACCATCGCAGTGACGGCAGTGCGAATAGCTGCATTGATGTCGTATAAAAGCTGAACGTCTTCTAGGTTGCCGCGATCGCTGTTGTAATAAATCTCATCAATATCACGACCCAGACTCTCAGCCACAATTCGCTGCAAGCTCTTCTGTTCTTCTTCAGCTCGATCTAGCGCTGAGATATTCACTAGGGTGGCGATCGCCTCTTCCGCTGTCGGCGGCTTACCCACCACATGCAATCCGCAAGGCAACAAGCGAGACTCAATCTCCATCAATTTGATGTAGACCTTACCCACCAGCGTATCGCGCTCTTCCTTACTCAACCCACCTGCGTCCTCAGCAGGCAAATTAATATCCTTATCCAGGTTCACCTGCCGCGCCTTTTCAATAATCGCGTTCACAATTGGCAAACCACGACCGCCCTCTTTCAAGGTCTGATAAGACCCAATCAGCTCGCTTAGCTCTTTCAAGCCCTTATACAAGCCCGCATTCTCAGCCGGAGGCGTCAAATAGCTGATAGTCGTAGCATAACCTCGACGCTTCGCAATCGTCGCCTCAGAAGGATTATTTGCCGCGTAGTAGTACAGGTTTGGCGTATTGCCAATCAAGTTATCGGGGTAGCACTTCGCAGACATTCCCATCTGTTTACCCGGCATAAATTCGAGAGAACCATGCGTCCCAAAGTGCAGGACAGCATCCGCCTTCCAAATCTTCTCCAAATAAGTGTAATAAGCCGCAAACCCGTGGTGAGGACTTGCCGAGCGAGAGAACAGCAATCTCATCGGATCGCCTTCGTAGCCAAAGGTAGGCTGCACACCGATAAACAGGTTGCCGAACGTTTTGCCATAAACCAACAGATTTTGGCCGTCCGTATTTAGCTGTCCTGGCGGTGGCCCCCAGTTCTCTTCTAGCCGCTCAGAATAAGGCGTCAGTTCCTCATATTCCGCAACAGACATTTTGTGCGCAATATTCAAATTCGGGCTATTAAACTGCGCCCGCGCATCGTGAATCACTGCCTGCATGAGTTCTTCAGGCGTTTCAGGCATGTCCTCAATGGTGTAGCCCTTTACCTTCATCTCTTCCATCACGCGATAGATAGAGCCAAACACGTTCAGATATGCCGCTGTTCCCACGTTGCCTTTGTCCGGCGGGAAGCTAAACACCGTAATCGCCAGCTTTTTATCTGCTCTAGGCAGCTTGCGCAACCGCGCCCACTTCAGCGATCGCGTCGAAATCGCCTCCACCCGGTCTTGCAGCGTAATTGCCCGACCCGTCATGCCATCGCGACCCGACATAATAATCGGTTCAATCGCCCCGTCCAGCTCAGGAATCGCCATTTGCAGCGCCACCTGAATCGGATGCAGACCCAAATCACTCGCTTCCCACTCTTCCGTCGTCTGAAAAACCAGCGGCAAAGACACCATATAAGGACGGTTTAGCCGCTTCAGCGCATCAATCGCCTTAGGGTGATCCTGACGAGCTGGGCCACCGACTAGAGCAAACCCGGTCAAAGAAACAACAGAATCCACTAGCGCTTCATCAGGGTTCAGCGGATCGTAAAAGAACTGTTCTACCGGCTTAGAAAAGTCCAAACCACCGGCAAATACAGGAATCACTCGCGCGCCCTTGTACTCCAGCTCCTGCACAATAGATACATAGTGAGCCTCATCGCCTGTCACTAAATGCGTCCGCTGAAGCACCAATCCCACGCAGGGCGCGTTCTTATTGCGAGAGATTTCGGGAATGTCGCTGCGCGAGTCGTACCAGTTCAAATACTCGCGCACGTCATCAAACATGGTCGGTGCGAGCGGATGCCAAATCCCCGTGTCGGGATAAGTTATCGGCTCCTCAAAGGTCAGGCCGTCGTCTTTGGGTGCACCTTTAATTTCTTTATCGGTCAACACGTAGCGGTCAGAGAGCATGAGGAGAAAATTCTCCAGGTTCTCCGCTGAACCACCCAGCCAGTATTGAAAGCTCAACATGAAGTTGCGCGCGTCCTGAGCTTTTTCTACCGGCAAATATTTCAGCACCTTCGGCAGCGTCCGCAGCAGCTTCAGCATGGCATCTTCAAAGCCACTGCCTTCTTTCTTGCGCTTCTTCTTCATGAAGTCGCCAATCACGCTCTTAGACTGACCGAGCTGAGACATGTTGAAGGTGCCCAGCTTGTTCAGGCGCATTACCTGCGGCATGGAAGGGAACACCACGGCGGCGTCGAGGCGATCGCGCTGTGGCTTTACAGCAGCTTCTACTTTCTCTGCCAGCTCTTCTACAAAAATCAGCGAGCCAATAAAGATATTTGCCTCAGCAATATCCCGCTTAAACGCTTCGTAATTATCTTTGTTGCGCAGCTCCTCAATCAGATAGCCGCTAATTTCTATCGCAATCTGAGAATTATTTTCGTTAATAGAGCGCACCGCCGCCGACAAAGAGCTTTGATACTGAGGCTCCAACACAACGTAGACAACTTTAACCAGAGACCGCTCGCCGATATTATCGGGGGCGATGTGTCTAATGTCAGGGCGAACCTGAGTAAACATACAGCAAACTCCTAGCGTGAGATGTCGAGTAATTTAGGCTTTAGCAGCGGCGAATTTTCATCCGTGCGCCGTTAAGGTAACGCTTTGCAAATAGATTTATTTCAGAAACGAAACAAATGTTTGCAAAACAACAGAATTGAGGCAGAAACACAGTTTTACGTACCTTCAATTGGCTTTATTAGCCTACATAAAATCTTACCAGAAATCCTTGCCGTAAAAGGACTTACAGCCTTGAAGACACAGATTAATATAATTACTTCCATTTTCTGTAAATAATTATTTCAAGTACTTGAAGTATTTGCTCAGATTTCCGTTGCATAAATTAAAACTATTTATGCCCGAAATAGATTATTATTACTGCCGATTTTCGTGATGCTCCGATCAGACTAAGGGCTTCCCCCTGTCCCGTTAGCTTCTAAACCCCTGTATCCTGAGCATCAGTTAAGCCATAACAAAGGATGCAAGAGTTGTGCGAATTTTAGTCATCGGCGGTACGCGGTTCATCGGGATCTATCTCACTCAGCAGCTCGTAGAAGCGGGCCATGAAGTCGTATTGCTCAACCGGGGAAATCATCCTTCGCCGGTTGAAGGTCTAGAGACGATTGTGTGCGATCGCACCAACCCCTCCGCTCTAAAGTCCGCCCTCCAGCCGTTTTTAAAGGGCCAAACCTTCGACGCCATCTACGACAACAACGGCCGCGAACTCGCCCACACTCAGCCTTTAGTGGATCTCTTCCAAGACAAAATTCAGCACTACATATACGTTAGTTCCGCCGGAGTCTACGCAAAAAGCGACCAAATGCCTCACCAAGAAGGCGACCCCGTAGATCCCAACAGTCGCCACAAGGGTAAACACCATACCGAAGACTATTTAAAGAGCAGCGGCATTCCCTTCACCGCAATCCGTCCCGTCTATATATATGGCCCGCAAAATTACAATCCGCTAGAGCAGTGGTTTTTTGATCGGATTGTGCGCGATCGCCCCATCCCCATCCCCGGCAGCGGCATGGCCCTCACCCATCTTGGCCACTGCGAAGATCTAGCAACAGCAATGGTTTCAGTCCTCGGCAACGCCAAAGCCACTGGGCAAATTTATAATATTTCTGGGGATAAGGCAGTTACGTTTGATGGATTGGCAAGGGCTTGTGCGATCGCCACTGGCAAAGACCCCAAAGCCATCGACATCATCCACTACGACCCCACCAAATTCGACTTCGGCAAAAAGAAAGCCTTCCCCATGCGCGTTCAGCACTTCTTCACCGACATCAGCAAAGCCAAAGCAGACCTAAATTGGCAACCCAAGTTCAGCTTAGTAGATGGCCTCAAAGACTCGTATGAGAACGACTATCTTGCTACAGGCAAGGACAAATTGGATATTGATTTTTCTCTGGATCAGCAGATTCTCAACAAATTTTCCTAAAAAGTTAAGCTAACCCTAATTTGGAGAAAGCGGTTGTGACACCTCAGCACAGCCGTAATTCGTTGAACGTTTCTTGAAACGAGTCTATCTTAGGCAATACGTAGGGAAACATGTCAATAGTTATCCCTATGTAAAAGGTGGAAAATGTCTTCAACCCTTGCGTTAGAAGCATTAGACGGCGCAGAGATTTTGGGCCAGATTACGGATCAGATAGAACTTCAGCACCTTTTGACCCGTTGGAATATATTTTTACCGACGATGACGACATCATCAGTAAGCGCAACCCATACAGACAAACAGTCAAACGCTGCGGAAAAACTACGACAATGCTAGATCCTCAACGTTTCCGAGATATTAATGCAAAATTTGTCAATGCCGCTCGTTCCTTGTCTTCTAAGTATTCCGCTCAACCAAAGAACACATCCCAACCGGCTAGCTGTATGCCATCGTATGCAAGACTCAAAGAATTTCAGAGCTATAGAAAACAGTTAGAATCAATTTGCATTGACCTTATACAAGTACTACAGGGAGAAGAGGGTTACAGCATTTTTCCCTCAGTGCTAGAAGAGGAAGTTCGACAGCTTGCTCAGAAAATAAAGTCTCAGAAGTTTCGACTGGCAGTTGTAGGCGAATTTAGTCGGGGAAAATCGACATTCTTGAATGCACTACTGGGCGAAGAGTTACAACCAGTACGGGCGATCCCCTGTAGCGGAACCCTAACTGTATTAAAGTACGGCACTGAAAAGCGGGTAGTCTGTCATTACAAAGATGGAACACAGTCCATAATCCCATTTAATCAGTATCATAAACAGGCATCTATTCCGAAAGAAGCAGCTTTAGGAAAGCGAGAATTTGAGCTACCAGAATCTAATATTGCTGAGATTGTGCTGGAGCATCCAGGGCTAGAGCTTTGCCGTCATCATGTAGAGATTGTGGACTCTCCAGGACTAAACGAACATTCTGCGCGGACGGCTGTGACAGAAAGGCTGTTGCAAGAGGCGTTGTTGCACAAATAGGGGTTACGGATGGGATAAGGCACGGTAAGTTTTAAGTAACCAAACAAAAAAGCTAAACCGATGAGCCAATATCGCGTCCG
>QBMC01000189.1 GCA_003242035.1 Nodosilinea foveolarum
GCAGGTGAGTGTATCACCTTGACGGTAACAAGAGAGATTGAGATGAAAGCGTTCTAAACAGACCCAGTGGCGCTTTAGCGTAAACGTTAAAGCTGTCTCAGGTTGAGATAAGGATAGTTCATGATAGTCAAACCCAAATGGGAAGAAAGCGTCTTCGAGAGTGGGCTGCCAGGTCTCCCATGTAAAGTAGTCTTGCCACTGAGCGACGGTGTTAATCTGCGCTTGGATTGACTGCCCAGCTTGATGAAAGGATTGATCTGAGTTAAATAAGCAATGGACTGGTAAATATCGAGTCAGAAGACCGATGGCCGCTTCAAGGTCTTCATAGTGCCGACCCTCGAAAGCTGTTCCTATCGTCAGGTCGTACTGTCCTGTAAGCCGCCCGAGTAAAGTCTGCCAAGCCGTGAGTAAGAAGCTGTGTAGAGAGCCCTCAGCCTGTTGTGTTTGGGCCTTGAGCTGTTGAATTAAGTGAGCGGGCAAGTTCAGGGTGACTGTGTTGGGATGGAAGTGAGACTGTGTTGGGATGGCGCTTTTTCCTGGAGGGAACCTTACTGATAAGGCATTGTCAGCAGCGGCCTGACTCCAATAGTTTCGTCCGCTAGCTGTTTCATCGGACTCCAACAGCTCGTATTGCCATTCAGCCAAATCTGCGTACTGAATAGGCTCATCGGCTGTAGCTTCTAGGCGATTACTCTCGTACTCATGGGCAAGTTCTTGAATGATCTGCTGAAGGGTTGCTGTATCAGCACAGAGTCCAGCGAGTTTGAGAAACAGCCAGGATTTTTGACTGGACTGGCGAACCAAGCTCGCCTGTAATGTCTGTGACTGATTAGGAACATCTGTTTTCTGCCATTCTTGCCAGTAGGTTTCAATAGGATCTAGTTTATGGACGTTGGGTTCACTGGCGGCTGACGCTGCCAAATCTTTTAAATCATGACAATCGAACCAGTGAGTTTCTGAGTTGAGCGCTGGCGGTTCACCAATAACCTGTAGCGGAACCGTCATTCCGGGTAGGCAACGGAAGGTTGTTCTAAGGATTTCATGGCGATCTATCACCTGTCTTAATGCGGTAACAAGCTTTGCTGGGTTTAGGGAGCCGTCGAGGGAGATAAGGGCTTTCAGATAGTAAGGCGTTTCTGTTTGTGCTTGTTGTAGCGACCACAAACGCGCTTGCTGGGGAGATAGCCGATAGCCTTCAATTGTTTCAGGTTGCTGCATTATGACCGTTTTTGATGTGTTCTGTTGTTTTGTTTTGTGTTTTGTTGTGGTGTGTCCTGTTGTGCCTTATAAATATGTTTAGACAGATTCTATGAGCCAGGTTCTGCCATGCCTACCAGCATTTTGCGATCGCCCTTAAATGGCATTCGTCCATGAGCTACGAGCATATTATCGAGTAGGAGAACATCTCCGGCTTGCCACGTAAATTCAATTGTTTCGCTGGCATAGGCCTGACGAATGGCATCTAGTACTGCTAGCTCAATCTCATCGCCATTTCCGTAGTATGCATTGCGGGGGAATACTTCGCCAAGGCTTAATGCCTCCCGAATTGTGGGCTTTAGGTTAGAGATATGGAATAAATGAGCTTGATTAAACCAAACGGCTTCTCCTGTTTGAGGATGGGTTGCGATCGCTTGACACACCTGGCGGGTTGTTAAACAATCGTCTTGCCATTCCCACTCAATCCCTTCTTTTTGACAGTATGCTTCTACGTCTGTTTTGTCATGGGTCTGAAAAACCTGTTGCCAGGAGAGATCTAGCCCGCTGCCATAATTACGAATATACATAATTTGTTGATCTCGCAAGTGATCGCGAAGGGTTGGCTCCAGCCGCTGGAATATACGCCGACTGTCTGCAATAGGGGTGACGCCTCCTGACTCAGCAGGCTGTACACAAAAAAACGCGATTTTCATTGGCCAGTTGCGAGTATAGGCCATTTCGTTGTGCAGCGGAATCACCTCAGAGGCTGGATATTCAGTCGACGTATAAATCTGTCCTTGCACCTGAGTTCGAGGGGTTGAGCCGAAGGAATAGTGCAGGAGACGGCCCGCCACTGTTTGAACAAACTGTTCAAAATCTGTGGTTCCTTTGATTTGAAAATTACGAAATAAAATGCCGCCGACCCGCCGCAGATGCTGCGTAATTAAGTCCCTATGACTGGCTGCCCAACTGACAAGATTTAGATCTGTAATTGCAGGCTGAATCACATAGGGCAGCGGCCGACTAGGATCGAGAGGATTTATTGTAACCAAATCCGTTTGAGATAGGCTCATCGCTTTACGGCGAGCGGATCCCATACGGGGCTTTGTTGTTGGATTTGAGAGATTTGAACGGGTCATAGTTCTCATTTTGTAGGGGTACATTATCCGCGTAGGGGCTTACGTTGTCTTTGTCTTAATCGCTTAAGACCAGCGGATTTAAGCGATTGGGCTGACTGTTGCTGCTGTTGGCGATCGCGTTCAGATAATTGAGTCAGGATATCTTCTAGCCGGATGTCAGGCTGTTGTGTGAGCAAAGTCAACAGAACTGTAAAGGTGTCTGAGAGTCGGTGAATGGTGGTCGTTTCAAACAAATCCGCTTTGTAATTCCAAAATCCTGCGATGCCCTCTGGGCTTTCCCAAAGATTTAGCTTGAGGTCATACCGAGCTGTGCCCTGATCAATCTCTACTGGACTGATCGTCAACTCTGGGAGTTCTAGTGGGGGCGTCGGCGTGTTTTGCAGCACAAACCAGACTTGGAAAAGCGGGTTGTGACTCAAGTTGCGCTCAACTTGAAGATCATCGACCAGCTGCTCAAAGGGCAAGTCGGGGTGGGCATAGGCTCCTAGCGTTGTTTCTCGCACCTGACGCAACAGATCTCGAAAGCTTAGAGCACCCGAGAGGCGAGTGCGTAGAACAATTGTATTAACGAAGAACCCTAGTAGCGGTTCTAGTTCAGCCTGACTACGGTTGGCAATCGGTGAGCCCACCAGAATATCGTCAGTCTGGGTGGTGTAGTACAGCAAAACATCAAATGCAGCCAGCAGTGTCATAAATAAAGTGGCCGATTCTTGACGACTCAAATCGGTGAGCACATCGCTGAGATCGGTTGTGAGCTGAATAGACTGTTGGCCGCCGCGAAGTGTCTGAGTCTTAGGTCGCGGGTGGTCGGTGGGCAGTGGTAGAAATGACGGTGCGCCTTTAAGTTGTTGAGTCCAGTAGGTGCGCTGAACCGGTAACCAATCCATGACATGCTGATGCTGCCATGCCGCAAAATCTGCATATTGAATGGCTAAGGGGGGTAGGGTTGGCGTCTGAGATGTACGCCAGGTTTGGTAGAGTTCTGCTAACTCCTGAATCAGTACACCCACCGACCAGCCATCAAACACAATGTGGTGCATTGTCAAGAGAACCACATGTTCTGCCTCAGTTAGCTTCAAAACGACGACGCGAAGGAGTCGATCTTGTTTGAGGTCGAAGGGCTGTTGAGCTTCGCTTAGACAAATCGTGGTGGTTTGAGTTTCGCGATCACGAAACTCAGATAAATCCATCACGGTAATGGGTAGCTCAGCGGTTGGTGCGATCCTCTGGACGGGCTGTCCCTCTATGTGATCAAACGTGGTGCGGAGGGCTTCATGCCGTTGAACTAAGGACTGAAAACTTTGTTGTAGGGCGAAGAGATCGAGCTGGCCCTTGAGTCGTACAGCTGCTGGAATATTGTATAAGGCACTGCGAGGATCGAGCTGATCGACCACCCAAAGTCGCCGTTGGGAAAAGGACATGGGAAAGAGCTGCCCCTCACGAGGGATCGGGCGAATAGGCGGCAACGTCGGTACTGATTTTTCCTGACATCGCGGCTCAATGACAACGGCTAGGGTTGCGATTGTCGGGGTTTCAAATAAAGCGCGGATGGGCAGTTCTATTGCAAATGTATCTCGAATACGAGTCACGGTTTGAGCCGCGAGCAAGGAATGCCCACCCAATTCAAAGAAGTTGTCGTAAATACCCACTGATTCAATGTCTAAGACCTGGGACCAGATTTTTTGGAGCGATGATTCTAGCGGCGATCTCGGTTTCCCATCCGCCAGCGGCGTTGAACTCAAACCATTCAAGCCATGAACTTGAGGTGCTGGCAGTGCTTTGCGATCAAGCTTGCCATTGAGAGTTAAAGGCAGAGATGCTAATAAGACAACAGACGATGGCACCATGTAGTCAGGAAGCTGACGACGCAAAAAATTCTTTAGGTCTTCTGGAAGACTTTCACAAGATTCATTCGGTACGACATAGGCGACCAATCGGCGATCGCCCGGTCGATCTTCACGGACGATAACACGCGCAGATTGAAAGATTGGATGCTGGGCTAAGACAGCTTCAATTTCTCCTAACTCAATCCGAAACCCCCGCAGCTTGACCTGATGATCCATTCGCCCCAAATACTCCAGCTCCCCGTTGGGACAGTAGCGCACCCGATCGCCAGTTTTATAGAGTCGGGAATAGCGCCGGGAAACGGCGACTGGTTGAGGTGGGGAAGTGCTGTGAGCAGTGTTGGTAATAAATCGCTCTTTCGTCAGCGCAGGACGATTCAAATATCCTCGTGCGACACCCGCACCACTCACATAGAGTTCTCCGGGTACACCCATGGGCACAATCTGTTGTTGGGCATCTAAAACATGAATCTGCAAATCTGGAATGGCGCGGCCAATCAGGCTGCCTGCCGCCGCTTGGATGTCTGTCTGAGTAATGGGGCGATAGGTAACATGTACTGTTGTTTCGGTGATGCCATACATATTGATCAGCTGAGGCTGCTGATCCCCATGGCGATCGCACCAGGGCTTGAGACTGGCCAAATCGAGTGCTTCTCCGCCAAAAATGACGTACCGCAACTTTAGAGAATGAGCCTGAGCACTTTCCCTCTCTGCTTGCATAAATTGCTGAAATGCTGAAGGGGTTTGATTTAGAACGGTCACCCCCGCTTGACAAACCCAATTATAGAAGTCGTCGGAAGCGCGACTCAGCCCGTAGGGCACGATCAGCAATCGTCCACCGTGGCGTAAGGCTCCCCAAATTTCCCAGACAGAAAAATCGAAGGCAAATGAATGAAAGAGCGTCCATACGTCGCGATCGCTAAATTGAAACCACTGATCTGTTGCGGTAAACAAACGATCCACATTCGCATGGGTAACCATCACCCCTTTTGGCTTCCCTGTCGATCCGGACGTGTAGATCACATAGGCCAGATGATCAGGCGTAATGTGACTTTCTAGATTGTGGGTTGGACACTGCGCGATTGAGGCCCAGCCCGTATCTAGACAGAGGGTATGAACAGACTCTCGGAGCGGATTGTCTGTGTTGTCCTGGTTCTTTTGAACCTTCTTGTTATGACTGTCATCGTGGTTCATACCCGTCAGCAATTCGGTCAAATGAGCCTGCGTGAGCAGAACCTTGAGCTGACTATCTTGAACCATAAATGCTAACCGCTCAGGCGGGGCGGCTGGATCAATGGGGACATAGGCCCCACCCGCTTTGAGGATGCCAAGGATACCCACTACCAACTCTAGCGATCGCTCAATACATAGCCCCACTAGCTGCTCGGGTTCAATACCCAGTTGCTGCAATGAGTGAGCTAGTTGGTTAGCACGCCGGTTTAAGGCTTGATAGGTAAGGGCGTGCTCTTCAAAAACCACGGCAATAGCATCAGGAGTACGTTCTACCTGAGCTTCAAAACGTTGAGGTAAGGTGCGATGGTTGGAGACTGATGTCGAGAGGCCATCAGCGGTCACGTCTGCTTGAGAGTGACACCAGGAGAGAATTTGTTGCTTTTCGCTTTCTGTCATCCAGGCAATTTCAGCAAGCGTCTGTTGAGGCGTTTTCACCATACTGGCTAAGACCGTTTTAAAGTGTCCTAGGAGCCGAGCGATCGTGTCATCCGAGAACCGCTGGCAGTCGTAGAGAATCCGAATTTCTAGGGTTTCGCTCAAGCCAGCCAAAATAGTCAGCGGATAGTGAGTTTGCTCAAAAGTTTGAACTGATTGAATGGTCAGAGTGCTTAAGCTGGAGCCCAAGCTTTGATCGACTGGATAGTTCTGGAACAAAAGCAGGCTTTCGAACAGCGGTTGTCCTTGTGAGATATCGCTCCAGCGCTGCACCTGAGCCAGCGGGCTGTATTCATACTGGCGCATTTCCACCTGCTGCACCTGTATCTGATGCAGCCAGGGCAAGAGGTTTGCTTTCGGCTGTACTTGCAGTCGCAGCGGCAGCGTGTTGATGAAGACGCCCAGCATAGCGTCTACACCGGCGAGATTGGCTGGACGACCAGAAGAAGTAGCTCCAAAAACCAGATCGGTTTCGCCACTGTAGCGACTTAGCAAGAGGCCCCAAGCGCCTTGAATGAGCGTATTGAGGGTAAGCTGATGCTGTTGTGAAAACTGCTGTAGGGCGCGGGTGGCATCGGGTGTGAGCATGACCTGTTGTTTGCTGCGATCGCTGGCAGAAGGGCATAAATTTCCCGCTGATCGATCAATGCAAAATGCTGTGGGTGCCGTGAATCCCTGAAGCTGTTTTCGCCAAAACTGTTCTGCGGTAGAGAGATCCTGTTTTTGTAGCCAAACCAAGTAGTCCCGGTACGGTCGAAGAGAGGGTCGGCTAGCAGTTTTTCCTTCTACATAAGTTTGGTACGCGGCAATTATATCTTGAAATAGCATGGTCATTGACCAGCCATCGAGTAACAGGTGATGGTAGGTCCAAAGGAACTGATAATCTTGATCCGTTATGCGAATCAAGGTGAAACGCATCAAGGGGGCTGCGGATAGCTCAAATCCCTGAGCGCGATTGCGTTTTCTCCATTGTGCCAGCTGTCTCGTTTGTTGCTCGGACGCTAAGTCTTGCCAGTCCTGTACCTCAATCGATAGGCTAACCTGACGCTGCACGACTTGAATCGGTTCTTTTAAGCCTTGCCAAACAAACCGAGTGCGAAGAATGGGATGTCGATCAATCGCCTGCTGCCAAGATTTTTCAAACGCAATCAGGTCAAGGCTGCCGCTGAGCTGGCACAGCATTTGGCCGCAGTAGGCATCTGAGGAAGGATTTTCTAAGGAATGAAAGAACATCCCCTGTTGTATTGGAGAGAGTGGATAAAAGTCTTCTACGTTACCTGTTGATGTGTTGGACATTTTAATTTTCTCCAATGGCGGCCTGAATCTTATCGAGGTCTGCTTGCTTCCAGTTGCTCCACTGAAACTCAGAAAAGTCTGAGGGCGTATAGCCTTTTGTGTTTGGGTCTTGGCAGTGCTGAATTAAGGATCGCAGTGATGACA
Source organism: Nodosilinea foveolarum (assembly GCA_003242035.1). GTDB lineage: Bacteria > Cyanobacteriota > Cyanobacteriia > Phormidesmidales > Phormidesmidaceae > Phormidesmis > Phormidesmis foveolarum. The sequence continues at coordinate 7,289 of QBMC01000189.1, forward strand.
AGAAGCTTTGAGCGAGTGTTTCTATCGTTTTAGAAGGGGGTAAGGAACCGCTACAAATCCATTCCAGGTGCAGCGTGCCCTCGGAGACATAGCCGATAATTTCTAAGGGATGATCGCGGGGCCCCAGCAGACTCCGGTTTTCACCACAAGACTCTTGAGCGGTTACGAGATTAATCTCATCTTTCGTGCATTGATCAATTTTCTGATCAAACTGCCCTAGGTAATTGAATTTAACCTGAGGTTGCTGTAGTGACTGCAGCTGCGCGATCGCCCTTTGCTCACGACCATAGCGCAACAGTCCATAGCCAATGCCATGATTGGGAATTTGTCGCAATCTCTCCTTTACATTCATCAGCGCTAGACCTGGGTCAGAGGTGTCTACCGTAAGATGAACCGGATAGACAGCGGTGAACCAGCCAACCGTGCGTGAGATCGTGACATCTGGGAACAAGTCTTCTCGTCCGTGCCCTTCCAAATCGATCAGCAGTGAAGCGTGCTCCGCCCACGGTTGATTCGTCCACTCTCGAAAGGCTTGCACCAGAGCCGTCAGCAGCACGTCATTAATTTGAGTATTATAAGCGGCAGGCACCTCCTGAAGCAGTGTCTGGGTTTCTGCCTGAGTGAGTTTGACCCGTACAGTGGAGGCCGAAGCCATCGCCGGTTGAGCGATCGCTGTGCTGAAAGGGGTCATCGTAGGAGGCTGCTCTAACATTTCTAACCAGAAGCCAGTCTCTTGTTCGAGTTCGGCTGATGTTGCATAGGTCTGTAGCTTTTGAGCCCAGGTTTGAAAAGCCGATGTTTTAGCCGGAAGCTGGAGGGGTTGCTGCAGACTCAGCTGCTGATAAACAGTCTGAAAATCCTGCAGTAAAATGCGCCACGACACCCCATCAATCACCAGATGGTGA
>QBMC01000018.1 GCA_003242035.1 Nodosilinea foveolarum
CGGACGCGATATTGGCTCATCGGTTTAGCTTTTTTGTTTGGTTACTTAAAACTTACCGTGCCTTATCCCATCCGTAACCCCTATTTGTGCAACAACGCCTTCATTATCCCAAACTCCGACGAGAACTGGCTAAAAACAACTTTATTATTGAAGTACCCGGCGATAAATAGGAGACTAACCTGCTGCCATGACGATTTACTTAATGGGAACGCTGCTCGCTCAAGCTGCCGGAAATACGGCCAAAAATGCGGGAGATGCGGCTAAGGACGCTGCCAAAGGCGCAGCCGAAAGCGCTGGACAAGCCGCGAGTGAAACCGCCAATCAGACCAAGCGACTGCTCGGACAAATCACCGGGGCAAAGGTTATAGAAGCCCTCATCATCATCTTGGTGGCCTACAGCATCATCAAACTGGTCGATTGGGCCACCATTAGCCTATCGGAGCGCGTAGCTCGTCACCAAAGGCTCAGGGTCAAACAATTTCAACCGTTTATCCGCACTTTTGTGATGACCCTAACGGTGATTATGCTGATGAACCTGTTCTTAAACCTTTCGCAAGAGAACGTTCTGGCCGTGACCGGGACGGTGGCCGTCGCGCTGGGTTTTGCTTTCAAAGACTATGCCAGCTCTATTATTGCGGGCATTGTGGGCCTGTTTGAAGCGCCTTATCGGGTGGGCGATCGCATTGAGGTAGCCGATGCTTACGGCGAAGTCATCAGCTACGGGCTGCGCGCCATTCGAATTCGCACCCCCGACGACAATACCGTCACCGTTCCCCACAACTACATCTGGACAAACCCGGTTTCCAACGCCAACATGGGCGAGCTAGAAGCCCAGGTTGTCACCCAGTTTTACCTGGCTCACGACGCCAATCCAGAACGGGTCGAAAACATTCTCTACCGCGTAGCCTACACCAGCAAATACACCCACCTCAAGCTGCCGATTACCGTCGTCATGAGTGAACATAGCTGGGGGAGCCTATTCAAGCTCAGATCGTACCCATTAGATGCCCGCGACGAATTTGCCTACGCCACCGACCTTACCGTCCGCGCCAAAAAACAGTTTGCCAAACATCAGCTCCCTTACCCCAAACGTTTCGACCTTACAGAGAGTGAGTGACCCCTGTTACAAAATTTTTACTGGGCGATCGCACAAAAGCCAGTCAGCGTATAGAGTTATACCGCCCAAAGACAGAAATTATTCTGAACGTTTACCCACTCGCCGCCAGAATAGTCAAAAATGCCCTACGATAAATCGAGCAACCATCCAGATCCAGAGGACTATCCGTGAACTATCAGCCCATTGAAGACTACGGTCTTATTGGCAATATGCGAACCACCGCACTCGTTGGGCTTAACGGATCTATAGACTGGTTTTGCCATCCCCGCCACGACTCACCCAGCATTTTTGCCGCCATTCTAGACAGCGAAAAAGGCGGTCACTTCAGAATTGAGTCTATGGTTAACGAAGACCACCACAAGCAGTTTTACTACCCCGAAACCAACATCCTCATCACCCGCTTTCTGTGTGAAAACGGCGTTGGCGAAGTCGTAGACTTCATGCCCTTAGGCAACTCCGCCATGCGCAACTGGATCGTTCGCCAGGTGCGCACCGTCCGCAAAGAAATTACCTTTCGAGTTGAATGCTATCCCGCCTTCGACTACGGCAGAAAAACGCATACCTCAACGCACACCAAAACCGGCGTCAAATTTGCCTGCGATACCGACCCCTGCGAATCTACATCCCTCGCAAAAGGCTCAAAAGACGACTCCAAGGATGCCGATATCGACCCTAGAGAAGTCCAGTGTCAACGCTTTGAGCTAGTCACTCAGGTTCCTTTAGAGATCGATAAGCGGGGCGCATCTGCCGAATTTACCCTCAAAGAAGGGGAAGTCGCTACCTTTATTTTTAAGCCTTACGTCTCCGAGTCCGAAGACGAAGCCGACTGCTCTGCGGACGAATACAAAGCGCTAGAGAAAAAATCTGGGTTTACCGTCAACACCAAAAAAGACCCCTATAGAGCAGCCGTCAATGAAGAAGATCTCGAAGCCGAAAAAGAGAGAAAAGGCCACAGACAGGTCTTTCAGCTAACGGATGAAGAACTCGCCAACCTCAACCAAACCACCGAGCACTACTTCAGCGAAACTACTAAATACTGGCGAGAATGGCTCTCACAGTGCATCTATACCGGACGCTGGCGCAGACGAGTTGAGCGATCGGCTCTGGCGCTTAAGCTAATGACCTACGAGCCAACCGGCGCGATCATCGCTGCACCCACCACTAGCCTGCCAGAATACGTCGGCGGCGGCCGCAACTGGGACTACCGCTATACCTGGATTCGAGACGCAGCCTTTACGGTATACGCCCTGATCCGCATTGGCTTTACCGAAGAGGCCAAGGGCTTTATGGGCTGGCTAGAAGCTCGCTGTCAGGAATTAGGCGAAGGCGGCAGCTTGCAAATTATGTACCGCATCGACGGCAAGCTAGATCTTGAAGAAGAAGAACTCGACCACCTAGAAGGCTACAAAGGCTCCAAACCTGTCCGCATCGGCAACGGCGCATTCGATCAGCTCCAGCTAGACATTTGCGGCGAGCTAATGGACTCTGCCTACCTGTACAACAAGTACGGCAACTTCATCTCTCACGACTTTTGGGTTCACCTGCGCTACCTCACCAATTGGGTGTGCAAAAACTGGCACCGTAAAGACAGCGGCGTTTGGGAATCGCGTGGCGGTGATAAGAACCATCTCTACTCCCGCCTGATGTGCTGGGTTGCGGTCGATAGAGCGCTGCGAATCGCTGAAAGCCGCTCCTTTCCGGCTGAGCACAGACGCTGGGTCAAAACTCGTGATGAAATCTACGAGGATATCCTCAAAAATGGTTGGGACGAAGACCGACAGTCGTTTGTGCAAGCCTACGGTGAAAAAGACTTGGACGCTGGCTGCCTGATTATGCCGCTGGTTTTCTTTCTCGCACCGAGCGATCCCAAAATGCTCAAAACTATCGCCGCTGTTCGTCGGCCCCCTCAAGAGGGAGGACTCACCGCAAACAGCCTGGTTTACCGCTACAACACCACCAACAGCGAGGGCAAATCTAGCGATGGACTAGAAGGCGAAGAAGGCACCTTTAACCTCTGCACCTTCTGGCTAGTTGAAGCGCTTACAAGGGCCGGTAGCACCGATCATCACTTGCTCAACGAAAGTCGGCGAATCTTTGAAGAGATGCTGACCTACGCCAATCACGTCGGCCTATACGCCGAAGAAACGGGCATCAGCGGCGAAGCGCTGGGCAACTTTCCGCAAGCCTTTACGCACATCGCTTTAATTAGCGCTGCCTGGAATCTGAGCGAAGCACTAGGAGAGTAATACAATAAGAAACGGCCCCTTGTATGGATAGTTAACTAATGGCCCCTGCTGTTTTAGTCGAAAAATTGAAGAAGTCTTACGGAGACGTACAGGCCGTAAAAGACGTCTCTTTTGCCATTGAACCCGGTGAAATCTTTGGACTACTCGGCCCAAACGGATCTGGTAAAACAACAACGATTCGCTGTTTATGTACGCTGATGACGCCGGATTCTGGTCGGTTAGCCATCAATGGCGTTTCGGTTTTAGAAGACCCTCGCACTGCTCGCCAGATGCTAGGCTACATCGCCCAAGAGGTTGCGTTAGATAAAGTGCTGACCGGGCGCGAGCTGCTAGAACTACAGGCGGCGATTTATCACTTACCTAAAGCCACGCTCAAGCCACGCATTGAGCAGATGCTCGATTTGCTAGAAATTGCCGATATTGCCGATAAAAAAACCGGCAACTATTCAGGCGGGCAACAGAAACGGCTAGATTTGGCGGCGGGCTTATTGCATCAGCCTTCGGTGCTGGTACTCGATGAACCGACCGTGGGCCTGGATATTGAAAGTCGAACAGCGGTATGGCGATTTTTGCGGCAGCTCCGAGATGAGGGCACGACTATTTTGCTGACTAGTCACTATCTAGAAGAAGTCGATGCCCTAGCCGGACGAGTGGCGATTATTGACAAAGGAGAGGTGATTTCGACCGGGACGCCTTCAGATTTAAAGGCGCAGGTGGGGGGTGATCGCATCACCCTCCGCATTCGAGAATTCACCACCGATCCAGAGGCCGAAAAAGCCCGCAGTTTGCTCTCCGACTTGCCCGTCGTACAAGAAGTCATCGTCAACAGCGCCCAAGGCAACTCACTCAACCTGGTCGTCGATAAAGAAGCCGACGCCCTAGCCGCCGTTCAGTCAACCCTCAAGTCAGCCGGACTGCCAACCTTCGGCATCTCGCAATCTCAGCCCAGTCTAGATGACGTGTACTTAGCCGCAACCGGACGCACACTAATGGATGCGGAGATGGCCGCTGCTGGAAAACGCGATGTGAAAAAAGAGCGTAAGCAAAATATGCGTTAGATAACAGCAGGTCAATGCACAAGCCGTTCAGACTGCGTTAGCCTAAAGGAGCCTGTCCTTATTTATCTCTACCAACACTTTCCGCCCAAAAAACAGATTCAACCCCGATTGCGATGAGCCAATCTACTGCCTCCGCCCCAACCCAGCCTCAAATTAACCCTGCCGCAAACTTACCCTCACCCGGCACTCAAGAGTTCGTGCAAGAAACCGTTGCGCTCACTCGCCGCCTATTTATTCAGCTAAAGCGACGCCCAACCACCCTGGTCGCAGGCGTTATTCAACCTTTAATGTGGCTACTGCTATTTGGCGCACTCTTTCAAAACGTCCCTAAAGGACTCTTTGGCGAAAGTCAAAATTACGGCCAGTTTCTAGGCGCAGGCATTATCGTCTTCACCGCCTTTGCCGGAGCGCTCAACGCCGGACTCCCCGTGATGTTCGACCGCGAGTTCGGCTTTCTCAACCGCCTGCTAGTCGCCCCGTTAGCCTCGCGCTTCTCCATCGTGGTTGCCTCAGCCCTGTTTATCGCCACCATGAGCTTGATTCAAACCACCGCCATTGTAGGACTCAGCGCTGTCTTAGGCGCTGGGTTGCCAGGACCAGGCGGCTTACTGCTTATGGTTTTAATCGTGTTAATGCTGGTCTTTGGCGTTACCGCCTTGAGCTTGGGTCTCGCCTTCGCGCTACCGGGCCACATTGAGCTACTTGCCGTTATTTTCATCACGAATTTGCCGCTGCTGTTTGCCAGTACCGCGCTAGTGCCGCTGTCTTTTATGCCACCCTGGTTACAGGTCATCGCCAGTCTAAATCCGCTGAGCTACGCCATCGAACCCATCCGCTACATTTACCTGCATTCCGACTGGCACTTTAGCAGCATTGTGATGCAAGCCCCCTTTGCCGACATTAGTATGAGCGCGGCCCTAGGACTTTTGTTAGCCTTTAGCGTCGGCGCACTCGCGCTAATTCGACCGCTCATCAGTCGGCGAATCGCTTAGTCAAACTGCCGACGGATTGCCGGGTAGATCATCTGGCCATCTACCGCTAGAAAGATCGGCACAGAGAAGCTGCGGATTGCCGGGATGGGATTGGTACACTGATGGAATATGGATACCTTTTGGAGGGTGGATTAATGCGTAAGCTAGCTGTTCAACTAATGAGTGCTGGACTGGTTTTAGGATCGGGCGTGGCTCCGGCAATGGCGCAGCTAGGCAGCGGGGACACAGGCCGAGCCAACACTGCTGAAGACTTTAAAAGCCAGAACTCGTCCGATAGTTTTTTAGGGTCTGGTGCCAATATTTGGGACATCTATCATCAGTCGGGCGCTTTACAAGGGGCGGGACAAGTAGATGATGGGTTTTATCGTAGCCAAAGCCGCCGCATCAACAGTCAGGCCGAGTCTTTGCGCACCCGACAGCGAGCCATTTTAGAACAGAGAGCGGCCGAAGCCAACCCGACAACCCAGTCGGAAACCTTCGGCGTGACCGAATAAGCATCACCACTTTTGTCTGTGATGCTTAAATAGACACCTTAGAGTCCTCTCAGAAGGCATTTGGAACTTAACCAAATGCCTTTTTTGCATGTTCGAAACCATTCAGTTCGCGCTACAAAGAGAACATTAGCCGCTCAATGCTCGCCCGTAGCGTACGAAGGCTCAAATCACTGCTAACATTTAACCTGATTACATCTGAATCGCACCCGCAATGACTGCTACTACGCCGACGCTCGCGAGCCAATACGATCCCACCGTTACCGAAACGAAATGGCAGCAATATTGGGAACGCCACGAAGTCTTTAAGGCCGACCCCAGCAAAGGCGGCGAGCCATTCTGCGTGATGATTCCGCCGCCAAACGTAACCGGCAGCCTGCATATGGGCCACGCGTTTGAAGAAACGCTGATTGACACCGTTGTTCGCTACCAGCGGATGAAAGGCAAAAACACGCTGTGGCTACCCGGCACAGACCATGCCAGCATTGCCGTACAAACTATTTTAGAGGGGCAGTTTGCCGCTGAAGGCAAAACTCGTGAAGAAATCGGACGCGAGAAGTTTTTAGCGCGAGCCTGGGAATGGAAAGCCGAATCGGGCGGTACGATTGTCAATCAGTTACGCAAACTCGGGGTCTCAGTAGACTGGTCGCGCGAGCGCTTCACGATGGATGCGGGGCTGTCTAACGCCGTTTTAACCGCCTTTAACCGGCTGCATGATGAAGGGCTGATTTACCGGGGCAGCTACATGGTGAACTGGTGCCCTGCTAGCCAGTCGGCGGTCTCCGATTTAGAAGTAGAAAATAAAGAAGTCGATGGCAAGCTGTGGCACCTGCTCTATCCGCTTACTAGTGGAGAAGGCACGATGGAGGTCGCCACAACGCGGCCTGAGACGATGCTGGGCGATACGGCAGTCGCGGTGAATCCTAACGACGATCGCTACAAACATTTAATTGGTCAAACCTTGAACCTACCGTTGGTAGGCCGCGAAATTCCGATTATCGGTGATGAGTTCGTCGATATGGAGTTTGGCACGGGCTGTGTAAAAGTGACGCCCGCGCACGATCCTAATGACTTTGAAATGGGCAAACGGCACGATCTGCCCGTTATCAACATTTTGAACAAGGACGGCACGCTGAATGAGAATGCGGGCGAAGAGTTTGACGGCATTGATCGCTTTCAGGCTCGCGACTGGGTGATCGAGAAAATGCGATCGCAGGGCTGGCTAGGCGAAATTGAAGACTATAAGCATTCTGTTCCTTATAGCGATCGCGGCAAAGTCCCTATCGAACCGCTAATCTCAACCCAGTGGTTCGTCAAAATTCGCCCCATGGCCGACAAAGCCCTAGCCGCCTTAGACGCCCAAGATCCGCAGTTTGTCCCCGAGCGCTGGACAAAAGTCTACCGCGACTGGCTCGTAAACCTCAAAGACTGGTGCATCTCGCGTCAGCTTTGGTGGGGCCACCAAATTCCCGCCTGGTACGTCGTCAGCGAAACCGAAGGCACCATTACAGACAACACCCCTTTCATCGTTGCTCACGACAAAGAAGAAGCCATCTACAAAGCCAACAACAAATTTGGCTATGACGTAGATTTGCGCCAAGATCCAGACGTACTAGACACCTGGTTCTCTTCCGGACTGTGGCCGATGTCTACTCTGGGCTGGCCAGATACCACCGCCGCCGACTATCAGTTTTACTACCCCACCCAAACGCTAGTCACCGGATTCGATATTATCTTCTTCTGGGTCGCCAGGATGACCCTAATGGCGGGTCACTTCACCGGCCATATGCCATTCGACACGGTGTATATTCACGGTTTAGTACGCGACGAAAACAACCAAAAAATGTCGAAGTCGAAAGGCAACGGCATCGACCCACTGATCTTGATCGCCAAATATGGTACAGATGCGCTGCGCTACACGTTAGTACGAGAAGTGGCCGGAGCCGGTCAAGACATTCGCCTAGACTACGACCGCGACAAAGACGAGTCTTTAGCAGTCGAAGCCTCACGCAACTTCACTAACAAGCTATGGAACGCCTCGCGCTTCGTGATGATGAATCTGGGCGGACAGACTCCTGACGATTTGGGCGAACCCGGAGCAGGTGGCGCAACGTTAGAGCTGGCCGACCGCTGGATTCTCTCTCGCTATCATCAAACCATTCAGCGAGTGCGCGAACAGCTCGACGGCTACGGCATGGGCGAAGCTGCCAAAGAGCTGTACGAATTTACTAGAGGAGACTTTTGCGATTGGTATATTGAGCTAGTAAAGCCCAGACTCTATGGCGATGGGGCGACTAAGCGCACTGCTCAGCAAACCCTAGCTTACGTATTAGAGGGCGTTCTAAAGTTGTTGCATCCGTTTATGCCGCACATTACCGAAGAGCTGTGGCACACGCTGACGGGCAAAGGCGAGGATCATTGCTTGGCGCTTCAGCGCTACCCCGAGTCGAACAGCGACCAAATTGACGCTGAGTTAGAACAACAGTTTGAGCTGTTGATCGACTTAATTCGCACCATCCGCAACCTGCGAGTAGAAGCAGGCATAAAGCCTTCCGCCAAAATTGAGGCTATTTTGAAAACGGATAGCGACAGCGAACGAGTCACTTTAGAGGCTACTCAGCAGTACATCAAAGACCTTGCCAGAGTAGAAACATTGAATCTCTTACATACCGACTTTTCACCTGCTCATGTGGAAACTGCGGAAACGCTCTCCATCGCGGAAGCCGCAAAGATGGTTGAAGAAGTAGAAGTGGTTAATTCTACAATCGCTCCCGTAGAAACAACAACGATAAGCGCCCAAGCAAACCCATCTTCTAGCCGTTTTCGAGCTGCGGGTGAGGGTGACCTGTGGCGGCAAATTTCAGCCACCATCCTGACCTTTTTAGAAAATCCCTGGCGCTACTTTGACGGCTTTTTTGCTAACTACAAAAAGCCTGTGACTACGCTAGCCGTACTGCTGGGCGCAGCCATGACGCTAAAAGTATTAGGATCTATTCTAGACACTTTTAATGACATACCCGGATTGCAAGGACTGCTTCAGCTCATTGGTTTGTACTACAGCGTGCGGTTTGTCATTAATAAAGGGGTGAAAGCTGAGACGCGATCGCGCGTAGCCCAACAACTCCAAGGCACCTGGAGCGATATCGTAGGCGACACCGAGCAGACTAAACCAGCTTCATCAACGGCGACCACAAGCAAAACCTCGCAACCAACCGCCGCTATGGATCTCTCGGATGGCATCACGCCGAGCGAACTCATCAAAGCTGCCCAGCCCGTTTACGATCCCAATCAGGATCAGCGCAAGATGTTTGCAGGTGTAACTGGCACCGTACAGATACTGATTCCTTTAACTGGCGTCGTTGATGTAGACGCACTGCGAGCCAAGCTAGAAAAAGACCTTGCTAAGTCCGAAGGCGAAGTAAGATCTTTCACGGGTCGTCTAAGCAACAAAGGCTTTACCGATAAGGCCCCAGCAGACGTGGTACAAGGTGCCAGAGATGCGCTAGCAGAAGCTGAAAAGCAGGTGAAGCTTATTCAGGAAAGATTAGCGATGCTATAAAGCGGTTGGCGAGTAGGTAGTCGCATTAAGCCAGGACAGGCACGGGCATATTGGGGGCTTTGGGTAGGGTGCGGCGGCGATCGCTCGTTCTCACGCCCCCTACCATTTCATATTCTTTACTGTCGTTGTCAAACTTCATGGCTGCGCCGAGCAGAATTTGCTTAGAGAGCCGGGACAGTGCTTTTTCTGTTTTTTCAAATTCGGTCATCGCGGCAGCGGTTTGAGACTTTAGCTTGTTGTAATTTTCGAGTTTGGTGAGGGCTTCTTTTAGTTTGGCTTCTACTGTAGTGGTAGAACAGCCGCTACCCAAGTCTAGCTTTTCGTCGATAGACTTACTTATTTATTTAGCGTTTTCAACGATTGGCTAAAGGCTTGAAATAACTTTTCAAAGGCGTGGAAAATTTGTTTTTAACTGTCTAAATGACGCAAAATATCAAGTTATCTTGAAAATTTGGCGGGGAATGTCCGCATTATTGCGATCGCTCGTTGATAATTAGGCCATATCGTGAGTTTGTGGGGCAGTGGTGATGGTGGAGCCAGTGAGTTTGACGGGGGCGGCGTTGATGGCGATCGCGGCGAGTAAGTTTGTAGAAGTGGCGGCGGAAAAGGCTGCGACGGTGCTAGGTGAGGGGGCGAGCGCTGCGCTGCTGAAGCAGTCGGGTACACAGGTGGATGCAATGTGGCAGCGGGTGAAGCGGCATTTTGCCCCGAACCAGAGGGCGGCGGGGTTGCTGGCGCAGGTAGAAGCAGGCCCGCCGCAAAGTGTGCAATCGGCTGAGGCGTTTAATAAGCTGGCGGTGTATTTGGATGATGACCTAGCGGAGTCGCAGCATCGGGCGCTGGCGGATGAGCTGAGGCAGATGGCGCAGCAGATTGTGAATATTGCCGTAGATATGGAGCAGCAAACAACGACTATCAATGCGGTGGCTAAAGACCAAGCAAGGCAAATGGTGGTTGGCCGGGATGCAAATGGTACGACGAACTTTGGGGATGGACCACCATGAGCGAGGGAAATGGCCCATTGCCAGGGCAGGTGAGTGGTATTGCCAAAGACCATGCAAGGCAGATGCTGGTTGGCCGGGATGTGAATGGCCCCGTTAATTTTGGCGACTCTATTGAAGCGCAGCGGCAGATCTTGGTTTCGGATATTAACCCGAACTTACCGCCGCGCAAGTTGGCGCTATGGGTGGATCGCGCTCAGGTGCAGGCTGAGCTGCTGAAGCAAATAGATGAACAAACTAAGCTGATAGAAGTGGTGGCGTTGGGAGGGTTTGGCAAGTCTGCTTTGGCGGTGTGGGCAACTGAACCGCAGCAGGCTAAAGGAACCCTAACCGTGCCAGTGAACTTTGCAAAGGTGCCTTCTTTTAATTCATTTGGTCGGTGGGTGTTGCAAGAGCTGGGCTTTTTGATGAAAGAGGACGTTCCTGATGATGAGCTAATCGAGCAGTTGATGTATCGGCTGAAGAAGAAGCGATGCCTAGTTGTGATGGATCAGCTAGAAGCAATTGCTGAGGCAGAAGAACAGAGGAACGTTTGAAACGTTTTTAGACTATTGGCAGCGTAATGGACAAAACAGTACGGTGCTAGTGACAACGCGGCAGCGCTTTTTGCCACAGGCAGATCTTTGTTTGCAGCTACCGGGCTTTACACCGGATGAAGGGGCGACTTTTTTGCAAAAGAAAGCCGTTAGCACAGCGCTCTTAGATGGATTGCCCAGGCTATCGGCAATCTGCAACGGGCATCCTTTGCTGCTGAATTTGTCTGCGGCGTGGCTGGAGAAAACAAGAGAAAATACGCTTGATGAAGACGGGTTAGATTTCTTTAAAAAGCTGTTTAAGGATGATTTAGATAATCCAGAAGCTCAAGTTGAAGAGATTTTTGAGCGGTTGCTAGGCAAGCTATCAGAAACTTTGCGGTTAGTATTGCTAGAGACTTCGGTGTATCGGATATCTATTAGCCTGGAGATGGCACAGGCGATGCAGCCAGAGGTAACCGCCGCAGGACTCGATAGCCTCGAAACACAGGGCTTTTTGTTGGGGCAGGGCGGTCAGTGGCGGCTGCATCCTTTGATGGGTGAGCTGGTGAGTGACAGGCGGACTGATGGGCTAGAAGCCGATGCCCAGGGTAAAGCGATTGAATATTTTCAGCTTCAGCTTCAGCAGGAGACTCCAAGCATTCAAGACTATCTCGAATGCTTTCACCATTACTGCGAGCGTCACGACTATGAGGCTGCATTCGACACTGTCAATCTTTGTTATTCTTGGCTGAATCTTAGCGGTAACTATCGTACTTTAGCTGCCATATACGAACGTCTTGCGGCAGAATCTGCCATTAGCCAGAGCAGTCAGGGAAAGTATGGAGAAACGCTGAATCGTCTGGGCATTACATACGATTCACAGGACGACTATGCCAAATCCATTGACTTCCACCAGCAGTCGCTTGAGATTCAACGCGAGATTGATGATCGCAATGGCATTGCAAACTCTCTCAACGGTCTGGGCAGTGCGTACTTTTCACAGGGTGACTATGTCAAAGCCAGCGACTTCTACCAGCAGTCGCTGGCGATTCAACGCGAGATTGGCGATCGCCACGGCATTGCATCCTCTCTCAACGGTCTAGGCAATGCGTACTCTTCACAGGGCGACTATGCCAAAGCCATCGACTTCTACCAGCAGTCGCTAAAGATTCAACGTGAGATTGGTGATCGCCACGGCATTGCATCCTCTCTCGGCAATCTGGGCAGTGCGTACTATTCACAGGGCGACTATGCCAAAGCCATTAACTTCTATCAGCAGTCGCTAAAGATTCAACGCGAGATTGGCGATCGCAAAGGCATTGCATCCTCTCTCGGCAATCTGGGCAGTGCTTACTATTCACAGGGCGACTATGCTAAAGCCATCGACTTTCAGCAACAGTCACTTGAGATTACACGCGAGATTGGCGATCACAAGGGCACCGCCAGCAGCCTATTCAATCTGGGAAGTGCATACGCCAAAATAGACAAACACTGGAAAGCCCGCGACAGCTACGAGCAAGCAAAAGACATCTTCACAGAGATAAAGCTGGCTCATAGGGTAGAAAAATGCGACAAAGCCATCCAAGAACGCAATAAAATCATTTCCCTAACGCCAAAAAAAGCACCCCCGCTCCCCGCCAAAAGCACCGAACCCGACTGGCTAACCAAATCCATGCCAGTCGCCCCCAACGGTTCCACTCCTCACCCACTCACCAGCAAACGTCCACTCCCCAAGTGGCTTCCCTATCTTGCGATCGCCGTCGCCATCCTGATCCTCATCCTGCTACTGCAATAAAAAACTGCTTCCACAAACTGCTGATCCCAATTCAACCGTCTAGCCAGCAGAAGTAACCTATTCCCGTACTAAAATAACGTGAGTTCGGGTTAAGCAGGTTAGTACAATGCTTTGAGCTTCTCTCAACTCACCGCATTTTCGTTCCCCTGCTAGTATTCTTTGTTCCACTAAAGTAAAAATACACTCTCCGATTTGCTTTCACTTCGAGTAAAAAGAAAATTTGCAGGCAATTTGTTGAGACCAAGAACAAAAAAACCGTAGTGCCAAAAATCACCCCGAAGACACTGTCTCTGTCAGCGAACAAATATCGCCTAGTGCGGGTCTAGGCTGCGTTTCTATCCATCTGTCCCTAAGTTGATCTTAAACGCCATCATTTTCTGAAGCCAATCTGTTGAGTTCATACTGAAAAAATAGCCAACAAAAAGCACTCTGAGTAACCTCAAAGTGCTTTTCAGTTAAATGCCCTAAACATTAAAGACCAGGCATATATCGGTCTCTACTCAGCCCACTCGGTATGGAAAATACCTTCCTTATCCAGTCGCTGGTACGTATGCGCCCCAAAGTAATCGCGCTGAGCCTGAGTGAGGTTCTGCGGCAGATTCTCTCGGCGATAGCTGTCGAAGTAGTCTAGCGACGCGCTAAAGGCAGGCACCGGAATACCATTTTTAGCAGCCGTCGCAATCACGTCACGCCAAGCATCCTGACGGTCGAGAATGCTTTGCTTAAACTCAGGCGCTAAAAGCAAGTTAGGTAACTTCGCATTGTCATCGTAAGCTTGCTTAATTTTGTTCAAAAAGGCCGCGCGAATAATACAGCCCCCTTTCCAAATACGAGCCGTTTCGCCCAAGTCCAAGTCGTAGCCGTTGAGTGCAGAAGCCTTGCTCAGCAAGTCCATACCCTGAGCATACGAGCAGATTTTGGAGCAGTAGAGCGCATCGCGGATTTTGTCGATAAAGGCTTTTTTGTCGCCGTTAAAAGTCGCCGTAGGCCCCGTGAGATCTTTAGCGGCAATCATCCTCTCTGCTTTAATAGAAGACATGATACGAGCATTGACCGCAGCGGTAATCGTTGGAATGCTAACGCCCAACTCTAGTGCGCTCATTACCGTCCAGCGTCCGGTGCCTTTCTGTCCCGCCTTATCGACAATCATCTCTACCAGCGCTTTGCCGGTCTCCTCGTCCATCTTCTTAAAGATATCAGCGGTAATTTCAATCAGGAAAGAGTCCAGCTCTTCAGTCTTATTCCACTCAGTGAAAATCTCGTGCAGGGCTTCATGCTCCAGCCCCAGCGTGTTCTTTAGCAGATCGTACGCCTCTGCAATTAGCTGCATATCGCCATACTCAATGCCGTTGTGCACCATTTTAACGAAGTGACCCGAGCCGCCTTTGCCGATATAGGTAACGCAAGGGCCGTCATCTACTTGGGCCGCAATTTTAGTCATAATCGGCTCAATCGCGTCGTAAGCCGCTTTACTGCCACCTGGCATCAGGCTAGGGCCGTTCAGTGCGCCCTCTTCGCCGCCACTCACGCCCATGCCAATGAAGTTAAAGCCTGCGCCCTCCAGATCCTTCACGCGGCGCTCAGTATCCTCATACAGAGAATTTCCGCCGTCGATAATCATATCGTCTGGATCGAGCAAAGGCTTGAGAGCGTCGATCACCATGTCTACGGGCTGACCCGCCTGCACCATTAGCAAAATTCGCCGAGGCCGCTCTAGCGCACCTACAAACTCTTCTAGGGAAAAAGTGGGGACGACGTTTTTGCCGCCAGCCCGATTCTTCATGAAGGCGTCAGTTTTTGAGCGGGAGCGGTTATAGACCGCAATTGGAAAACCGTTGCGCTCAATATTCAGCGCGATGTTTTCGCCCATCACTGCCAAACCAATTACGCCAAAACTCTGTGCCATAGATATTTTTCCTCACTTGTAATTATGTATAGCTGCTTATGCGCGCGGCTATCTGTATTCGAGCTGACAGTTCAATATAGGACCGAACAAGAAATACTGATACGACTTTAAACAAAGCTGCTGGTTTTTCCCATCTATTTCTTCGCCATCAAAGGAAAAACCTTTTTTAAGCAAGGAGATATCTATCTATTAACCTAGAGCTGGCGCGTTTTTCCGTCCAACTATTTAGCGAAACTAAAGATTAGTAGAATTCAATTTTGGGAAGGTTCAACATCTTAATTTAGACGGGGATAGATGGCTTGGTTTGGAAAGATCTTTTGAAGGGCTTCTTGACGCTCTAGGGGAGTGCCCTCGTCACTCATATTCCATAGCGTTTCGTAGAAGAAAAAGGAAACGCCTGCGTAATTGCGATCGCGCACAGCCTCCACCTGCTCCGCAATCTGCGCCATCGGCACCGACCGCCCACGCAGCCCGCTCAAAATCCCAACGCTAGTAGGCACATGGGTTCTAGCAAAATCAGCCGCATCTTGACCCATCTCCCACACAAACCGGCCCAGATCATTACGATAGAGCTGAATAATCAGTTCTTCCACATAGCCGCGCTTGAGCCAGGTGTCCCAATCTTGCAGGTAGAACTCGTAGGCAAACACATGTGGGTTTGGCGAAACCGACATAATTGACTGAGGACGATTTGTCTTTAGCGTTGTGAACACCCGACCCATCACGTCAGTAATCTTGTCAGCTCTCCAGCGAGTCCACTCGGCATCTTGAGGATCAGTCGGCGGCGCTTTACCGTCATGCTCCTGCTTATATAAATTCACGGTGTAATCGTCGTAGCCATAGGCAACCGGCAGACCCATATGGTCGTCTACTTGGAAGCCATCAATGTCGTAATTAGTCGAGATTTCAGACACCAGGGCCAAAATGAAAGACTGAACTTCGGGATGGAAAGGATTTAGCCAAACGCGATCGTGGTCGCCCTCTGCGGTGATGAGACTGCCATCCTGCTTTTGTGTCAGCCAATCGGGATGGCGCATCGCCAGCGCAGAATCTGCCGGTGCCATAAAGCCAAACTCGAACCAAGGAATCACCTTTAGGTCGCGCTTGTGAGCAATTTCGATCAGCTCCAGCAGCATGTCTCGGTTACCCTGAGCCGCTTCTAGTGCCGTTTGCCGCCCGGTTTCTGCTAGGTCTGGGTAAAGCCCCTGCCGGTAGCCCGTGACCCGCTCAGCCACTTCACTCGGAAACAGCGTGTAGCCCCAATTCCAAACCGTCGGATAAACCGTATTAAAGTTTAAATCTGCCAGCTTGTTCAGCGCTGGCTCTAGCTTGGCTCTAGAAAACAGAACGTCGCTGTCGATGTTCGTCATCCACACGCCCCGCAGCTCGCGGCTAGGGGCTGTTGCTACTGGCGGCGGATCGTAAAGCACAATCCGAGCAGCATCGATGGTTTCTCTGGTGTTTTGGTCTAAATTGGAGCGGCAAAGGAAAGCCGCGCCGTCGGCCAGGGTTGCATTGCGTCTGGGTCGAAGCTGAGGCAATTCGCCCGCCGTTACGCCTTCTTGATCCACAATGTAGCCAGCGGCTAGTGCTGCCGCTACGCCTTCACGGGTATTGCGAGGAATTAGAAGGGCGTCGCGAAAGGTAGAGTACAGCGCATTGACAGCATCTGCTTGGTAAGGCGTAGCAGAGCCTGAGATCAGGGCGGATAGGGCCTGCGATCGCGTAATCGGCCGCTTCAAACCAGCATCCTCACCAATAGCTGCCATCAGCAACGCTTCCGACTCATTCTCGGCCTGGTCAAAAGTCAGGCCCAGGTATTCACTATTCGCCGCAAAAGCACCGGGAAAAGCCTTGAGCACCGCGCTAGAAAACTCCGCCTGAGTCAGCGTACTGTTGGGATAGCGGCTATTGACAAAGCGCTGCTCGAACACGCCTTGAGCCACCAAAGCCTGAGTGCAAGGTTCGGCCCAATGTCCGTTGAAGCCGGTAGTGATAGCTTCAGCTCGATTGAAACTGACGGGGCCAAGGAAACTGAAGAGTCCTGAGCAAAAAATACCAATGAGAAATGCGATGCCCAGTTGCCTTTGCCTGCGCGCCATTGCGATTGAGTCCTTTACTTAAATGTGACGATTAGCCACCGCTGATTTTAGCCTTATAGCCTTTATTTATCAGCAAAGAGACCAGCTTAGTAGCGTGCTCTCCCTGAATTTCGATGGTGTTATCTTTGACCGTACCACCCGAGCCACACTGACTCTTCAACTTCTTGGCCAGTGCCTCAATTGTCTCAAGTTTGTGGGCAAAGCCGGTAATCACAGTGACGCTCTTGCCCTTACGACCCTTGCGAGAAATCTGTACCCGTAGGTCTTGCTGCGCGGGTGGCAAATCTGGAACGGCGCGTTCTGTCGCAGCGGCATGAGTGCCGAATTCAGAATAGGCCACCCGATCAGTTGCCGGATTAGCGGACGCGCTTCCAGCGTTCTTTTTGCGTTGAGCCATTAGTTTGAGCAAATCCCTGGACTTCATATCTACTATCTTACCGAATTCCTGCTGCCGAATTTTTAGAGGCATCGAGAGACAGCCCCATGAGGATTCCTCTCAAAAGAGAGACTGTTTAGGCAAAGGCTTCTAGTAAGTTACATAAAGCTGATGACTTGCCTATTCACTCAGCCACTCAACTGCTCCGTCAACTGACTCACTGATCAAGAGGAAATAACCGTGGTTCCTATCCGGGACGATAATCCAATTTCAACGACGCCCTACGTCACCTATGGGCTAATTGCTTTAAACGTGCTGGTATTTCTTTACGAAGCCACGCTCAGCGGACCGAGCCGAGAACTTTTATTCAATACGTTTGCGGTCGTGCCTAGCGAGCTTACCTATAGCTTCCATACCGGCGTAGGCTTTCCGCACATCTCAGAATGGGGGACGCTCATCAGCGCCGAATTCTTACATGCAGGGTTTTTTCACGTTGGCGGCAACATGCTCTATCTCGCTATCTTTGGCAACAACGTAGAAGATCAGCTAGGCCACCTCAAGTTTTTTGTGTTTTACATTATGTGCGGCGTATTGGCTTCGCTGTGTCAGTGGTATGTGGCCCCTGAGTCCACGATTCCTTCTTTGGGGGCGAGTGGCGCGATCGCGGGCGTCATGGGCGCATACATTTTTCGCTTTCCCAACGTCCGCGTCCTCACGTTTATCCCGATCTTTTTTACCGCCTTTAGAATCCCGGCCATACTATTTCTAGGCTTTTGGTTTGTCCAACAGGCATTCTACGGCGTTAGCAGCTTAGGCACCGCTGCCGACGTGGGGATGAACGGCGGCGTTGCGTACTGGGCACATGCAGGCGGATTTATCTTTGGCGCAATTCTCGGCTATCTGCTGGGCCTGTTCGACAAAGAGCAGGGATACGATGCTGCTACGGTGGAAGGCTCGCTAGAAGACACGCTTGATTAGGGTGAGTTGTTTAGCGCTAAAAGGTTTGAGCGGCGATCGCCCCAACGGGCAAAACGATACTAAACTCAGTCCCTTTTGTCAGGGTCGAAGTGCAGCGCAGATCGCCGCTGTGTTTTTCAATCATAATCTGACGGGCAATCGACAGCCCTAAGCCGGTGCCTTTACCCACCGCTTTAGTGGTGTAGGCGTGTTTGAATATCTGAGCGCGTACTGATTCTGGCATCCCCCCAGCATTGTCGGAGATCCGAATCAGCACGTTACTTTCCCGCTGTTCTGTAAAAATCGTAATCGTGGGTTTTAGCGTCAACCGTTCGTCAAAAGCGTCAACTGCGTTTGCCAGGATATTCATAAATACCTGATTGAGCTGTCCTGGATAGCAAAGCACAGCCGGTAAACCGCCGTAGGCTTTCACAACTTCCACCGCACCTCAGTTGTCTTGTGCTTTGAGTCGATGTTGCAAAATGAGTAAGGTACTGTCTAATCCGGTATGCAGATCAAACTCGCTTTTGTGCTCGGTGTCGCGGCGGGCAAAGGTGCGTAAAGAATTGCTGATGGCTCGAATGCGATCGCTGCTCACCGTCATAGACTGCACCATCTTAGGCAAATCTACTTTGAGATAGTCAAGGTCAATATCTTCAGCATGATCTTCAATCTGCTCGTTGACACTGGGCGACACCTGTTGATACAGAGCAATGTGCTCTAACAAATGATTGCTATAGTCTTGAACAAAGCTGAGGTTATTCACAATGCAGCCCATAGGATTGTTAATCTCATGAGCCACACCAGTAGAAAGCCCTAAGACCTTGTGGTCGTTGTCGGCTAAGGCCGTCATAAAGATCACCGGAATCGCCATCGTCGCAGCATTCTCTTTGAGTCGGCGACAGGTCTCAAATCAGTCGATTCCTGGCATCATGACATCGAGCAAAATTAGCATCGGCATTGCGCGATCGCACTGCAACAAAGCGTCTTCACCGTCCACCGCAATCCGAACGGCATAGCCTGCGCCTTTCAAAGTAGTAGAAAGAACAGATAGATTATCTGGGTTGTCATCAACAATTAAAATAAACTCTGGATTGCTATGTTTCATTAAGTTTCAGAATGTATGGTTTTCTGTTCTATTCCGTTGAGGTTCAATCGTCCTCACTCACCATCTGTTGAATAAATGTCCTGATCTGTTTCACCTGAAAGCGTTCTGCCATAGAGGTGACAGTATCGGCAAATCCTTGATACTGACTATCTAGCTGTTGCGCTTCTTGGATAATGCCATCTAAATCTCCTGCAAGTGCCATATCAGCAAACTGGGCCAGTATTTCTGGCGTAGGCGTCACTGAAACATCCCCGGTAGACGTTATTTCACTATCGGATTTTGACTCAGGGGGCGCTTCGTATTGCCATTCCAGCTTTAGATAGGTTTTCAGTACACCGAGTAGTTCATCAGCCTGCACAGGCTTTGCCAAAAACTCATTGGCTCCTGCCTCCAAGCTTCTGTGCTGATCAACTTCAAACACGCTGGCTGAAGAGGCAATCACTGGAATGGTTTTCAACTCAGGCCGTGATGACAGCGCTTTGATCAACTCAAAGCCATCCATCACTGGCATCACCAAGTCCGTGATAATCACCCCAAAGGTTCGAGCAGATTGAACAAAACCGAGCGGTTTTCCCAACGGTCATCAACCACTAGCACTGTGCGCCTATCCCCTTCATAGCCCACAATTGTGCCCTTGTTTTTATCAAGGGTGGTGACCGTCCAGTCTTTAGCTTCTGGCAGAATCATCTCAAAGCTGAAGGTGCTGCCCACGTTAGCCTCGCTTTCAATACTGAGCTGGCTGCCCATCATGCCAATGATTTGAGTGCTGATGGCTAGACCCAATCCTGTACCCGCTTGCTTGCGGGTATCGTCACCCACTTGCTCAAACGGCTGACAAATTTTTTCAATTTGGGCTGGGTTCATACCCACACCCGTATCCGTAATTTCAAAGCGCAAACAGACTGATCCCTCTGGGGCGCTGCCTTCTCCCAGTAGCACTCGAAATTTCACCTGCCCAGCATCGGTAAATTTAATGGCGTTGCCTAAAAGATTAATCAGCACCTGCCGTAATCGCTTTTCGTCGGCTGTGATGCCTAGCGATAGCTGTTTATCAATATCGTAGACAAACTCAATGCCTTTTTGCTCTGCCCGCACCCGACAAATTTCAGCGACGCTTTGAGCAAAAGCAGGAAGATAGAAGTCCTTAAATAAAGCTCCATTTTACGCGCTTCAATTTTGAAAAGATCGAGAATATCGTCAATCAGGTTCAGCAGATGGTTACCGCACTGATAAACGATATCTATGCCTTTTCTACCTTTCTCCGAGAGTGCTTCAGACCGTTGCAAAATTTGGGCGTAGCCTAGAATGCCATTGAGCAGGGTACGCAGTTCGTGGCTCATGCTGGCGAGAAAGTCACTTTTCGCATTGTTGGCGCTATCAGCAGATTCTTTGGCCGCTTTGAGTTCGGTCGTACGTTCTTCTACTCGAACTTCTAGCTCTGCTTTTGATTTCTCAAGTTTGTCGAATGATTCTCGTAGTTGCTGGGCCATGCGGTTGAAGGCGCGCCCTAGCTTAGGAACGGTCAATCAACTACTGTCGCATTCTAAAAATAGACTGGTAAGCGGCACGGTACTTAAGATATATGTTGTGCGACAGTCATTTATGAGCCGTTCCTTAGCGGTTTCTTCGGTGCCCTGAATATCTACGGTTTGATTGAGCTGGCCGCGAGCGATCGCCTGACTAGCCGCTTGAAGCTGAAGAACTGGCTTGACAACCCATCGGGCAGTTGCAATACCGGCTGCGATCACCCCGGCTAGCGACGCCATACACAGCAAAATAGTCGTCCGGCGGCTGGCATTAATTTGTGCCATAAAGTCAGCCTCCGGAATCGCTAACACGACCAACCAATCAAGCCCTAAATCGTCTTGCCAAGGTGCAACTTGTACATAATGAGGCACACCCTCTACTTCCCACTCCAACAGTCGAGGCTCTGTCAGCTCAGAGAGATCGCCAAAGGTTGTTGCTAACTGCTGAGCAACGGCGCTTACCGTCTCATCTGCACTTTCCGTAGCTGGCAAGCGCTCTCCAACACCCTCTATTAGTTTATAGGGTTTCTCTGCCACAGAGTTGACTACCATCAAGCCGTCGCGCTCTATGATAAAAGCCTTGCCTGATTTCTCAATTTCTAACGTCCTTAAGAAGTCATTCACCTGCGCAAGGTTAGTATCGACGCCCATCGCCCCGATAAACTCGCCTTCGGCATTGAGCACCGGGTAGCCCGCAGGCACAGACATAATATCCAAATTGGTTTCCCAGGTATAAATATCGCCCCAGCCTGGTTTCAGATTTTCTTTGGAGTAGGTATACCATGCTTCCAAACGCGGATCGAACTCACCTTCTTCTAAGAGTTCAGTGCGGTTGCCTAGTTCATCAGTAGCGTACTGATAGGTAATACCCGGCTTACCGTAAGGAACTTCCTCTATTTTGTAAACGCCATCACCATAGTCACCGGCCCCCACATATTCACCGTTAACAGTGCCGTACTGGATGTAGTTCACGCCATGTAGCTGAGCTTGCCGCCAAAAGTATCGACCTGTCGCCTCAAAATCATTGAGATCAACCATCTGCAAATCTACTATCTCGCCGTTGAGCTGGTTGATCTCTTTAGGGGTTGCCAGGTAGCTATCTAGCTGCTGATGGATGCGTTCGCCAACTTCTTCTGAGAGCTGACCGGCGAGGTCGTCAACAGCATTGTGACTATTTCTGAATGAAAGCCACCCCACTAGTCCGGCTACACCCGCAATTTGTAAAATGAAGGGAAGAACGAGCACGGGTCCTAAAGGTAGACGTTTAGATTAGGGGAAGAGGCTTCCATGAGTTATTTCAAAAAGTGTAATAGCATTTTCACAATACCCATTCTGCTTCTACACCTTGTGAACCCTCAATCGAAATCCAAATAATCAACAGACTGAATAAACCTGATAGGACGACTTGGCAAATGGTGCATACTGCGTCTAGCAAAAGTGTTCAATCTTTCGAGTAGCGACCCATGACTCTCCCCAATTTTTTGATTTTTGGCGTTCAAAAAGCGGGAACCACCTCTGTTTACAATTACCTAAAGCAGCATCCGCAGGTATACACCAGTCCCGTAAAAGAGACGGAATTTATGAGCCGCGAGTCGGCTAGAAAGCCAGCGCTGCTGACGCCTGAGGACAAACTCGGGCTAACTAAAGGAGGACGCCAAAAGATTGTCACTATCGAACGCTACGAGGCGCTATTTGAGCAGGCTGGAAACGCGATCGCCCTCGGAGAAGCCTCACCCAACTACCTTTTTGCTCACCAGCAGGCAGTCCCCAATATTCAAACCTACACCCCCAACGCCAAGCTGATCGCCATTCTGCGCAATCCGGTAGAACGAGCCTATTCCGACTATTTAATGTCCCTGCGACAGGTGGTGGGCAATCGCAAGTCCTTAGCCGAGCAGGTTGAAACCAGCGGGCAGACCTCCCACACACTGCTCAAAGGACTGTACTACGAAGGCACCCGGCACTTTTTAGACGCCTTTGGCCCAGAACAGGTAAAGATTTTTCTTTTTGGCGACCTGCGTAAAGATAGCGCTGGACTGATGCGCGAGCTGTACGAGTTCATCGGCGTAGACAGCCGCTTTGAAGCCAACACCCAGCAGCAAAGCCAGACCGCAGAGGTGCCCAAAAATTCAACCATTAATCGGCTTTTACGAACGAGAAACCCGTTGAGAACAGGGGCTGCCAAAGTACTTAGAGCCGTCGTGAGTGAAGACCATCGCCAGAAACTGCGATCGCAACTGATCGCAGCCAACTCCCAGAGCAAAGAAAAGCTACCCCTAACCCACGAAGAACGCCAGCTACTAGAAGACTATTACCGCGAAGACATTTTGCAATTGCAGACACTTTTAAACCGCGACCTATCGCACTGGTTTAAAGCCAATCGCTAGCCCTACTGACCCAAAAACTACCGCATCCAATCAGCGAAAGTACTATTTAATACATCCAAGATCCTAGAAAACTCACTGGCGCAGGAATCATTTCACCGCGAAAATCTAGTATTTGAACCAGCAACAAATAACCCACCGCCAACAAAATAGACAGTGCACCTGTGATAATAGCCACAATCTTTGAACGATCCATCGGCATCTCCTAAACGTCTAAACAAAAGTCTGAACTATCGAATCTAAACCATTAGCTTGCAACCAACTCGCGCTAGCCTGCAATGCAACGTAAGCACTCACCGCTGACGCTGCTAGATTCGTAATGACATCATCCCTTCCTCCTCTCAATTTCGTCTACCTGAATTCTTCATTTGCTATCGACTAGCACCTGCTTTATGAACGAGGCTTCTACTCCCCACTCTATCAATTCAGCCGCATCAGCCTCCCAGTCAATTGTGCACACACCCACTATCATCAAGACCCAAGACTTACGAAAGGTCTATCGCACAGGATTTTGGCTAAAAGCTGCGCCTCCTTCCTTAAAGCAATGCTCGCTAGAAATATATAGAGGTGAAACCTTTGGGCTGCTCGGCCCTAACGGTGCCGGTAAAACAACGCTGCTAAAGCTTCTACTAGGCATTATCCGCCCCACCGCCGGAGAAGCCAGCCTGATGGGTCAACCCGCTGGCGATAGCGCCACCAAAGCGCGAATTGGCTACCTGCCCGAAAATCCCTACTTTTACGACTATCTCACTGGCTGGGAGTTTTTGAACTACACAGCGGGCCTGTTCGGGCTTTCGGGCAAAACAAAAAATCGCCGCATTGCCGACCTGCTCGACCTAGTGCAGCTCGACCGGCACTCTGCCACCAAAAAGCAGATGCGCCGCTATTCCAAAGGGATGTTGCAGCGAGTTGGCATGGCGCAGGCACTGATTAATGACCCAGAAATTGTATTTTTGGACGAACCCATGTCGGGCCTAGATCCCACGGGGCGCTTTCAGGTTAGAGAAATTATTTTGTCGCTAAAAGAACAGGGGAAAACCTTATTTTTTAATAGCCACGTGCTTTCTGATGTTGAGATGATTTGCGATCGCATTGCCATTCTCGACAAAGGCGAAATCGTCTGCATGGGCGCAATTGACAAGCTACTGGGCAACCCCGCCTACTACCGCGTAAAAGGCCGAGGCGGTAGCCTAGACATTTTAGACCGATGGCTGCGAGACATCACCTTTGAAGGCGGTTTTTGGCAGGGCACCCTCTACGAAAATCCCTTTGAATTTATGGCCACCGCCCGCCTGATGAACGCCACCGTCACCAAGCTGGCCGTCGCGAAGCCCACTCTCGAAGAGTTCTTTATGGCGCAAATTCAGCAGCAGCGAGCCATTGCCACCCAAGCCGAAGCAGAAAACCGGATCGCCGCAAAACCGTCCAAGCGCAGGCGGCTCTTAGGTAAACTAAGTGCTTAATTAAGCAAAGCAGCTCAGACGACGATGAAAATTAAGGTTACTCAGCTAACGGAGGCCGCTCAGCTACCGGCTTACGAGCACGAAGGGGATTCGGGTATGGATTTGCGGGCGATCGCTCCCCATACCATCGCACCCGGCGAAACAGCGCTAATTAAAACCGGCCTCGCCATTGAGCTACCGGCCAACACCGAAGCTCAGGTAAGGCCCAGAAGCGGCCTAGCGCTAAAGCACAGCATAACGGTACTTAACACCCCAGGCACAGTAGACGCCAGCTACAGAGGAGAAATTGCCGCAATCTTGATTAATCATGGCAAGCAGCCATTTCAGATCGAACCCGGTATGCGCATTGCCCAGATGGTCATCGCCCCCATCATTCGCGCCGACATTGAACGAGTAGACACGCTATCCAAATCAAATCGAGGAAAAGGTGGCTTTGGCTCTACCGGCGCATAAGCAGCCGGATAAAACCGTCAACCCAAAGAACCTATTGAAGCCAGGGCGGCTCTAACCTGACCCCACAGGCTCAGCTAGCAGCCACTCGAAAAACTTCATCAACTCTTTATAGACAACCCAGTTTTATAAAGTTACGTACTTTCACTGAATTTGTAGCATCAGAATGGCGATATTTTCTGGAACATTCATTGAATTCACATAGACTATACGAAGTATGTTCTCTACCTATAGCCATTAAGTCTCGCCATACGCCAGACGACTTTTCCGCTTTCTCACAGGATTCGATTTACCTCTAAAACTTATGCCGCAAAAAGAGCTTGAGATAGACTTTCAAAAATATTGGCTAGTTTTGAAACGGCACTGGCTGCTCGCGCTAGCCGTTTGCGGCTTAACCACAGCGGCAGCCGCCTTTTTAGGCAGTACCCAAGCGTTGCTTTATAAGGCTGAGGGTAAGCTTCTATTCGAATCATCCAAGCCAGTTACGGCTATCGTGGGCCTCGATACTGGCGAAGGCAACCTGACGCCGCTAACCAGCCAATCCAACCCACTAGATACCCAGGTTGAAATTTTTCTCTCTAAGCCCATTGCAGAAAAAGTCATTAACCAGCTCAAAATCGAAGACAGCGAAGGCGCTCCACTAGAGGCTAATGCGCTTTTACAAGACATGAGCGTGCGGGCAATACCGGGAACGGACGTGTTGGCAGTCTCCTACGAGTCCACCAGTCCAGCGCTGGCACAAGCAGTTGTCAATGCGATGATGGCAGCCTTTATTCAAGCAAACGTGCAGGCTAACCGAACCGCTGCGATCGCTGCTCAAAGCTTTGTCGCCTCACAGCTACCAGCCTCTAAAGCCAAAGTCGGCAAAATTGAATCTGATTTGCGAGCGTTCAAAGAAGCTAACGGCATTGTAAACCTTGAGGAAGAATCGCAAAACACGGTCAAAACCCTTTCTACCGTCACCGATTCGATCACTCAGCTTAGGTCAGACTTGGCCGATAAAAACGCTCAATTTGCCCAGATTCAGCAGCAGCTCCGACTGAATCCTCAAGAAGCCTATGCGGTCGGACTCGTCAGTGAATCGCCGGGTGTTCAAGAGGTGATTACGACCCTGCAAGCAGTGCAGTCGCAGCTTGCGATCGCCCTAACTCGCTATCGCGAAGGCCACCCCGAAATTGCCAGTCTCCGCAGCCAAGAAGTTGCGCTGCTTACGCTCTTGCAAACTCGCGTGGGCCTAGCGTTAGGCTCCGACCAAATCGCGCTGCCTGACGACGATCTGCAAGCAGGAGAGCTAGAGCAAAGCCTAATTCTGTCATTCTTACAGCTAGATGCCGAAAGAGCAGGCTTACAGCAGCGGCTTAACCAGCTCACCTCCGCGCAGGCTGCTCAGCAGTCTAGAGCGCAACTGCTACCTGGCCTCGAAAAAAGGAACAGAGAGTTAGAGCGAGAGCTAGACGCTGCGCAAACCACTTACGAAACCCTGTTAGCTAGCCGTCAACAAGCGCAGGTACTGGAAAAGCAGGACGTGGGCAACGCTCGCACCATTTCGCTAGCCGACTTACCCGAAGAATCTATATCGCCTGCTCTAAAGCTGTATCTACTCGCAGGCGGTGTGGTTGGTGCTTTGTTGGGAATTGCGATCGCCTTCCTAGCCGACTTACTAGAAACCTCCGTCAAGACCGTAACCGAAGGACAAAAGCTCTACGACTACCCGCTACTCGGCGTGATTCCCGACTGGCGCAAGCGCACCGCCCGCAACCGAGAGCTAGACGCCCCACGCATTATCGTCAAGCAGCGGCACAGAGTCCCCCTAGTCGAGTCCTATCAATCGCTACAGGCTAACCTGAAGTTCTCCTATTTTGACGGTTCGCTCAAGGCGATTACGGTTACGAGTGCAGTCGGCGGAGAAGGCAAATCCGAGATCTCCGCTAACCTAGCTTTAACGCTCGCCCAGCTAGGTCACTCAGTGCTGCTGATAGACGCAGATATGCGCAGCCCCATTCAGCATCACATTTGGGATATTTCTAACCTCAAAGGTCTCAGTAACCTGGTGGCTGGGCAGCTACCGCTGAAGCAGGCCATTGTCCGACAAGAGCCAAATCTGCATCTGCTGCCCGCCGGATCGATTCCACCCAACCCACTGGCCATTATCGAGTCTAAACGCATGGCTTCTATGCTGGAAGTCTTTAAGCAAACCTACGACTACATCATTATCGACTCCCCCCCGCTATTAGGATTGGCCGATACGCTCACGCTAGGCCGCATCAGCGACGGCGTTCTATTAGCAATGCGTCCTGGCGTGGTAGATAGCGGCAGCATTCGAGCGGTCAAGCAGCTACTAGGACAGTCGCAGTCGAAGCAGCGTATTTTAGGCATTGTGGCCAACGGCATTGATGATCGCAATGGGCCAGAGCGATATTTCTACCACAGCCAGGAATACGTAGCCGATACCCAGTGGCAAAATGCAGAAGATCTCGAAGCCGCAAACCGCTATCAAAAGGACTCCTCAGCAGAAACCAGGGTAAAGGTAGAGGCCCACGGGGGAGACAACGACTTACGCTAACCTTACTTTCTACCAGTACCCGTCAATGAACGACCTTCCTCTTGTCTCGGTGGTCACCCCTGCTTACAATGCGGCAGCTTTCATCGCAGAGACCCTTCAGTCGGTGCAGCAACAATCTTACGAGCACTGGGAAATGGTGGTCGTAGACGACGGCTCCACCGATGAAACCGCAGCGATTGTTGGGCGATATGCCGCAGAAGATACTCGAATTCGTCTGATCTCTCAGCCCAATGGCGGCGTATCTAAGGCTCGCAATCAGGGCGTAAATGAGGCCCACGGCGAGCTAATTGCCTTTTTAGATGCCGATGACCGGTGGCTACCCGATAAGCTTACCGCCCACGTTGAGTTTATGCGATCGCATCCCAAAGCCAGCGCCAGCTTTGCTAGAGCCGCACTCATCCACTTCGACGGCACCGCCACCCACCGCACAACCCACAACTTTACGGAGCAAGTGGCCGTTCAAGCCGTGCTATACAACAATCCAACCATTACCACCTCCAACATCGTCATCTACAAAAGCGTATTCGAAACGCTAGGCGGCTTTGATGAATCGATGGGCCACGACGAAGACATCGAGCTGTTGTTTCGCCTCACTTATCATCCAGGCTTCGAGCTGATGGGCCTTAATCGCATTTTGTTGCAGTACCGGCTCTGCGAAAACGGACTCTCTTCTAATTTGGCCAAAATGGAAGCCGGTTGGATGACCTTAATGGAAAAAGCACGAACATCGGCCCCCGACTTAATAGAGCAGCATTACAGCGCCGCTCATAGCGCCAAACTACAGTATTTAGCGCGAAAATCGCTGAGGCTAAACATGCCTGCTGCTGTGGGGATGAGCTTTATTAATCGGGCGATCGCCTACCGTTGGAAATCTCTCTATAAGCAGCCCAAGATGATTGCGATCGCGCTGCTAATCTACCTCAAACTCATCACCTTCAACCAGTTCAAAATCAGTATCTAAATTCAAGCTAAATGCTAACAGAACGTTCAAAACCATCACGATCTATCCATACAGCATTCACCTATCAAACTGTAGTCAAAATATAGCTTCAAGCAAAACTGTTGAGATATCAAATAAATGTGATTACATTAGTTAGAATAAGCATGACGGGTTTTCAAAAGCTAATCGAAAACATGATCGCATTAACTAGCAATCATCTTTTCTCCTAAAAATCTTCCACTAAAATAATCTCAAACAGCTAGAACCATGGTGGTAAGACATAAACTGGTGAGTGCCGTTCAAAAAGCGGGTTTATACCCTTTAGCTAGGGCGTTGTACAATCGCATTCAGGCAACAACATCCGGCTCCAAAAGATATAGAAAAGATCTAGGCGAAATTCTCTCTTTTCAGAATGTGCCAGTTGTTCCCTACGAGTCATTGATAGATCGATTCAACGGCTTATCAATCCACCACGGCGGCCCGATCTGGCCGGACTGGTCTACTCAGACAGAAGCTCGTCACTGTCGCGATGGCTCTCCCTCAGACGATTTGCCTTCTCGCCCTAACGATATTTTTGAAAAAACTGAGGACCTCTCAATTTGGGGTGGTGCAATTTGCACCCACTTTGGCCACCAGATAGCAGACTTTAGCACCCGAATTTTGCAATCAAAAACGGCTTATCCCAATGCTCAGTTCCTTTTTTCTGCAAAATCAGACGCTAAAATAACAACTATAGAACAGACACCCCCGTTCTTTCGATCTATTCTAGACTGGTACGATTTGAAGCCAGATCAAGTAAAAATTGTTAGCCAACCGCTGCTCGTCAGGCAGCTTTTAGTCGCGCCACAGGCCGAGCAACTGAGCAACTGCGGCCCCTCATCAGAATATTTAGACCTGATGGATGCCCATGTTGATAGAAAGCTGACTTTACCCAGTCGTCAGGGAACCGTTTTCGTATCGCGAGCAGGACTCAAGGCTCGCTTTGCGGGCGAGTTCTACCTAGAACAACTGATGCAAGAAAATGGTATCAAGATCATTCGCCCAGAGACCATGCCCCTCAAGCAACAGCTCGCTGAGTATAGCTGTGCAGATCGGCTAATTTTTTCGGAAGGCTCAGCGGTACATGGACTTCAGCTACTAGGCCGTTCTTTAGGAGAGGTTCAGATTATCAACCGTCGGCCCAGACATCAGTTGGCAAAAAACGCCCTCAAAGCCAGGGCGAAAAGTCTCGCCTACGTAGATCTGGTTCAGGGGGTTCTACATGGATTTACAACCTTCGGAACAGCCAAAAGTTGGAACGCCCTCACCGTTCTAAAAGAAGAGGCGCTAGTAGATTATCTGCATTCCCTGTCGCCCAAACTCAAGCAGCATTGGAACCATTCGGCCTATATCGAGCACCGCGATCGCGATGTTCTAGTCTGGATAGACCGAGAACGTCAGACAGGCGGTTTACTAGACTCCCTGTCAGATAAACAAATCTCAAGGCAACTGCGAAGCGTTCAGCTAGCTCACCTCATTCCATCGGTGCTGGCTCACGACAGATTAGCCTAGATCCCGCACCCAGTTCAGTACAAACGTTAGGCAGTAATATCTGCCTGTTCACGCAGCCATTTCAGGCTAAATCGTATAGCCAAACTCCAAAAGATCAACTTTGTACTTCTCCTCCAAAAAATTGATGTCCTCTAAGCTAAAGTACTTTCTCCAATCTTTGTATTTCCGCTTAGACTTATTAACGCGAGTTAACGGCTGAGAAATACCCGTTTTCTCACAAATATAGGCCCAATTGTCATCCAAATCCTCTAGCCGACTCACATAATCAACAATCAGGCCGCTGCCAGCTTTGTCCGACAGCCGATAGAACTGTGGAATCGTACCATTAGAGGCCCAGCATTCGTCCAGTCGAATAAACTCAGCAATCGACTGACTTTTTATCCCAGCAATCACACCTGGCCAGCGAAAAGCATCGTAAAGCTTTGGCACCTTAGTCATCGCTGGTGAAACTAGGTTTAGCTGGTCGAGCCGATACATCATCTTGATGACAGACCCTCTATATAAATTGACGTAGAAGGTTTTGATATACGAGTAATACGAAACAATCCGATCAAAGGGATGGCGAACAGTTGCAAACGTAAAGTAGCTGTCCCATACGTCGTCACCTATAACCGCCTTAATATCAGCAGCAGACGAATGCTTATCGAGGCCGAACGCTGGCTTGTATATCTGCTGAAGCTTCTCACCGTAAGGGCTGCTGCCTAGCATAATATCGTTCCACGCCATTCGGTTGCACAAAGCCCTTTCAACGCTGGTGCCTCCACACTTATGCAAATGAACAAAGACAAAATTTTGGTTGTTTGAGATGAATGTCATTTTTTGCGGTATTGAAAATAAGCGGGGCTACAGGCGAACAGGAACATAAGAAAACCTATCAGATCACTCATGGGTTAGCCGCTGCTAAACTCGCCTGATCCACAGTAGGTGGAGCCTTGTCTAGACGGGTGGGCCGTAAGATGTTCTGGATTGAGTTCAAACGGTTGCGCGGGAATCAGCGAAATCCATACGTACAGAATCCACGAATCACTAACGAAGAATGTTGTCTCAGTTGTGTTGCTCATCATTAAAAATAGCAAAGCAATGATTGGACAAATAGCACAAGCATTCTTAGTCATACCAACTCTCGCTAAAGACTTAAACAGATTGAACATTAGGCCGGCAAAGAAGAGAAAACCACCGATATAGCCGGTCGCTAACAACAAATCTAGATAGCCATTGTGAGCATTAGGCGTTGGCCATCCCGCAACCTTCCATATATAGGCTCCAGGGCTAGCACTTCCTCGCCAAAAACCTTCATAGCCATAGCCTAAAAGGGGCTTTTGGGAAACCATTTGTAAAACTGCGGGCCAGAGTTGATCGCGTCCGGTTAAGTCCGTACCTTTGTCAAAAACGCCTAGCAATGTCTCTAAATTAAACTGAATGTAGAAAAAAATCAACATCATGACGATCAAGCTGATGTTGACAACAGGAACCGCATATTGGTAGTTCAACCGGAGCATATTGCAAAGAATGGAGGCGATTCCAAGCGTAAATAGAATCACCAGACCCGTTGTAGACGTAGACGCCACCACTAGGAAAACAGAACCCACTACTAAAACGCTCACTACCGCTTTAGTGAGTCCTCTAAACAGGTCGGTAGAGCGTACCACTAGCAAAAATATAGAGATAAATCCCATCTGAGCGCCCAGTTCGTTTTTATGCATATGAACCCCTCGCCAAGCACCCGCATGAGGCGCTGTCATCGTTCCATAAACAGGGAAAAACAGACTAATGAAAAAGCACAGGACAATCGTCACACCAAATGCAAAAGTTAGCATTTTGAGCTGCTGTGTAAAGCTAAATCGGGTTGAAAAGAAGACGGCAAATGCGGTAGAGCCAAGCACAAGCACGCTGCGGCGAAGCGTGTAGACAGGGTAAGCAGACCACTGAGTAGAGGCTATGACAATCAAAAGGAAGAGTCCTAATAAAACGAGCTGCGGATTTTTAGTGATCCGAGATAAGGTCGTCTCCCAACAGTTGAGTAGTATTAGCACCGAAATACAGTAAATAGCCATGCTAATACCGGGTAGCAAAAAACTACTGCTAACGGTTTGAGTATCAATTAATTGACTACCGTCTGCACCGTTATTAAGTACGTTGATTGGGTTACCAAAGAAAAACCAGAGCGCGATCGCGGCATAAATAGATTCAAGCTGTCTTGGGATTCTAATCATGGCTAATGTCTCGTAATCGGTTCATTATCAAGCAGTTTTCAACAAAGCAGTATGCCGTTTGTTACCCATCTAATACCCGTCTAATTGCTAAACACCTCTGATCGAGGAAAGGTAGACCGTGAAACCCAAATGCTAAACAAAGGCAAGCAAACCAGGTGAACAGCAAGCACACTCGCGGCGACGGCATAAATACTAAACTGAGCGCTACACAAGATAACTACCACAAACAGAGCCGTAAATCCTACATTCCATTTAAGCCCTGTCAGCCCACGATCAACCGTTAGGAGTAGCTGCTCTGAAACGATCGCAAAGGCCCGAGGAATTCCAGATAGGCAAACCATAATCAAAATAGGAATCGCTGATATCCATTTTTCACCAAAGACAATCGGTACATAAAAAGGCGCTAGGCTGCTTTGTAACAGCACTAATGGAATCATAATAGTAGCTACAACTTTGAGGCTTTTGCCGTAGCTCTTTTTGAGACTAGCCCTGTTTGTCCTGGCTTCGCACAGGTAGGGAAAGACAGAGTTGGTGACCATGTTAATGGCGCTAAGACTGATACCCAAACCAGCATTGAAGGCAAAGAAGTAAAGACCTAGCGCTTCGAGGCTAAAAAATCGACCGATTAACAGATAGTCAATATTTGATCTTAAGTAGTTTAATAGCTCAATTCCCAGCGGAAATTTAGAGAAATTGAAAATGTCTTTCCAACGATGCAGCGTAAACGACCGGCTAGGCCGCCAGCTATGGTGGTAGCGGAACATCACAATCCAGACCACGTGAGACACGGACTTTGCGATCACTACGCTCCACAAGCCCATGTTCGTCAGCGCCAGGATAAAAATGAGCGAATTAGAAACTAAGGCATAGATTGCTGTCGCGATCGCTGATATCTTCAGTCGGTTTTCGCGGCGAATAAGGGCATCTTGAATGGCATAAATAGGATTAAAAAGATAGGCAACCCCAATCACCATAATCGGTAGAATGAGCTGATTATTATCGTAAAAAGCGGCGATGGGGAAAGCGGCAAGGCACTGAGCGATGAAAACGCTAATGCATAAAATCCAGTTAATCCAGTAGGCTGTATCGGACAGCGTATCAAGATCTGCGGGATCTGCCTGAATCAGCTTAGGAGCCACCCCCCCCTTCTGAATAAAAATATAGGCAAAATCTGTAACCGTAAAGATAATAGCGATAATTCCATAGTCTTCAGTCGTTAGTTTGCGCGCTAGAACAACAACCGCCAGCAAGCGGAATAGCCGCACAAAAATCTGGCTCGCGCTCAGCCATCCTATATTTCTAATCAGCTTGTCAGATATTAGGCGCTGTATGTTCTTACGGCTCATTGTTCTTATAGCTCATTGTTCTTATAGCTTGTTGTTCTTATAGCTTGTTGTTCTGGTGGCTTATTGTGCAGAGAAACCATTGCCAAGCGTTGATTAGTCATTAAGACGAGTCATGTTGTAGCAGAGCTGCTATAGAACTGACGTATTGCTCAGTCGGTTGTGCTCGATGTGGACGGCGATTAGCCCGTAATTAATGAGAACTAATAACGTGACGCTTTTGGCTGCGTCCGGCTAGCTGAACGGACAGCTTGAGCAAACTGCTATACAGCGTCTGGGGTAGTAGCCATAGCGCGGTTGCCGCCGCACCCGTCAGCCCGGTGCGAAAGGGTTCCTCGACTAAAATCCGCCAGTGCGATTGGAGAGATTGAACGAATAAGCTAAGCGCCTGCTTTTTATCTCGCAGGGTAACGGCTCGTCTCGCTAGATGCCGGAAATGATAGGCCCGAGCAGGCCCTTCCCAGATGGCCATCTGCTCAGGAGCATAGGTATAAATGCGTTCGATCAATCGATCCCAAGCATTCAGCTTCTTCTCGATGTTGGCAGAAATACCCTGAGAATTAATTCTATAAAGCGTCAATAGCTCAGGAATTCCCTCGATCTTCCAGTCCGTCTGGATAGCCACTCTCATCCAGCATTCTACATCTTGAGACTCTCTGAACTGCTCATCAAAATAATCGTAAGCAATCGCCCCTTCTCGCTTTACTTCAAAGGCAATATCATCAAACATCTGCTTACGAAAAATTGCAGCAGACCCATTGCCAATCGGACTTCGGCACAAAATATCTAAAGGCGTAATATCTGTTGTCTTCGCAAACTGTAGCAACCCTAACGGATTCCCTCGCTCGTCAATGAATTTAGAGTAGCTAAAGCTAGCGCCAACATCGGTAGCCGCCTCCAGATGACGAACATGCTTCTCGACTTTTTCGGGAACCCATAAATCATCAGCGTCTAGGAAAGCTACATAGTCGCCTTTTGCATGACGAATGCCCGTATTTCTAGCGCCCGATAAGCCTCTGTTCTGCTGTTGAATAATCCTAATTCTACTGTCGTCAAACTGTTGGCAAATGTCTACGCTGCGATCAGAAGACCCATCATCGACGATCAAAATTTCTATATTCGAATAGGTCTGAGCGATCGCCGACTCCAAAGCAAAGCGAACAAACTTCTCCACGTTGTAAAGAGGAATAATGATAGAAACTTTCTGCATAAAAACGACGGGTTGGTGAGCGAATATTAGAGAGTGCGGACTTACGTCAAAACGTGAGGTTGGCCAGCACTATCGTTTTTTAGTGAGCGATCGCCTACTCTCCTTTTTCAGCAGATTCTGAGATTGACGCAGGCCAGAATGGTCAGAATTAGATTGAACCAGATCAGATTTGTTGATGATTTTTCTGTCAGCCTTATGACTGAACAGATTATTTTTAAATAACTTATTTTTAAACAGCTTACGTTCAGATAGCTGACGACTCAGCAGCAGCCAAAAGAAAACGGTATCTTCTAGCAAATAACGCTTCCATAGTCGCTTCGGCTCACGCATCAGCCGATATAGCCACTCCAAACCCAGACTCCCCACCCAAACAGGGGCACGATTTGTATGTCCGGCTTCGAAGTCGATAGTCGCCCCAATCGCCATCGCTATTTTGATCTGGGGCAGGCGATCGCGATATTCAAGCAACCATTTTTCTTGCTTAGGCGCACCCACACCAACCGCCAGCACGGTAGCCTTTGAGCGATTGATCAAGCGAATAATCGATTCGTTCTCTTCTTTATCATCTAAAAACTGAAAAGATGGAGAATGGGCACCTACGACTATTTCACGACCCACTTTTTCATTGATCTTATCCATAGCAACAGCAGCCACCCCTTGAGACGATCCTAACAAAAAGATTTTGATCGCATCATCATGACTGTAATGATGATAAAAAGCAGGAAACAGAGCCGAACCAGAAATCTTTTCCTGAATAGGTTTTTTAATTAGTTTGGAAACCCACATTAAAAGCTGACTGTCGCAAACTCTGTAGTCTGCGAAGCGATAAGCCTTGCGAAACAGCAAATCGCTCTGAAGCTTAACAACATGATCGATGTTGGGCGTAAAAACAACGCCACCCTCTTTGAGTTTTTCCAGCAGCTCAGATTGCGAGATATTATCTATCTCAACGTCTAATATTTCGACTATTTGCATGATGCCCCTTAATCCTAAACGTAGCGAGCGTGACCCTTGCGTCGCTCAACCTATTCGCAGGTTAAATCCGAGCCATATCAATTTGAGCGGTACAGGTCTAGCTAAGCTGCACGGGTCTAATTGAACTGCACAGATCTAAGCTGCATTGATTTAGAGCGGACGAGCTGGCAGATTCAACGCAAGCAATTGTCAAAACGATTGTCTTTATAAGAACTTGGTGCTGAACAAGCCCTCAGTAAAAATAACAGGAACAATACTAGACTTACTTTTACGACGCCAAGCAACCTCTTTTATTTCTCTCTGCTGTCAGAATGTAAATTGTCACACTGCCGATTGCAGTCGAGAACGTTGGGCTGATTTTCTTAAATAGATCGAAATCGTGTCCGCTCGCCTTACTTTTCTACATCTCCTTGCGAATACGAAGCCTTAACAGCAGTGGGCTGCACAAGAGCAAAAAACGCTCTTGCATAAACTCATCAACTACCATATTTACGTATTTACCAAGATACTTTGATATAAGCATTTTGCATTTCACAGAAAAAACCTTGTTTTAGAAGCTAGTGTGAAGTGCAGGAGAAAATCATTGACAAACCAGGTTTTAGGTGTAGGTATTTTTCCTAAATAGCGCTTAACGGCTCGCCTGTCTGTACTTTCCATAGTCCAGCGTAAATTCCATCTTTGCGAATAAGTTCTTCATGGGTGCCTCCTTCCACCAGTTCGCCGCGATCCATCACATAAATGCAGTGAGCATTTCGCACGGTGGATAAGCGATGGGCGATCGCCACTACCGTTCTCTCCTGAGTAATTTTCTCCAAAGATTTTTGAATCGCCGCTTCAGTTTCGTTATCTACCGCAGAGGTCGCCTCATCTAAAATCAGAATGGGGGGATTCTTTAGCAGAGCGCGGGCGATCGCCAGTCGCTGCCGCTGACCGCCCGACAGTTTTTGGCCGCGCTCGCCCACCACCGTGTCGTACCCTCGCGGTAGCTCCACGATAAAGTCATGGGCCTCAGCCACTTTTGCCGCCCTGACAATCTCTCTCTCAGTTGCCTTAAAACTGCCGTAAGCGATGTTTTCTGCCACCGTTCCATGAAAGAGGAACACATCCTGGCTGACTAAACCAATCGCTCGGCGCAAATCTCTTAAGTCGAGCGATTGCAAATCTAGCCCATCTAGAGTGATATAGCCCGAATTTACCTCATAAAACCGCAATAGCAGTTTTACTAAAGTGCTTTTACCCGATCCGGTTGCCCCTACAATGGCCGTTGTTTTTCCAGCGGGCAGTCTCAAAGAAAGATCTTTCAAAATAGGCAACCGGTCTCGATAGCTAAACGTGACGTTATCAAAAACAATCTCGCCGCTTACCTGCGTAGCCGGAAGCGCCACATCTCCCGGACGAATCGCCACAGGCGTATCCAACAAATTCATCACTCGCTGAGTAGAAGCCATCGCCCGTTGATACTGGTCGAGCGTTTCGCCCAGTCGCGTTAGCGGCCATAGCAGCCGCTGCGTCAGAAAAACCAGCACAGTATAGGTGCCAGGTTCTAACCGCCCCGCTACCGCTGCCAAACCGCCATAGAACAAAATGCCGGTAAATCCGATCAGAATAATAATGCGAATCAGCGGAATAAACGCGGCACTCAGGCGGATCGCTTGCTGATTGCTCAGGCGGTAGGCATCGCTCTCTCGACTGAGTTGCCCTAGCTCGTAAGCCTCGGAAGTGAAGCTTTTGATCGTAGATATGCCGGTTAGATTATTGACCAGTCGGCTATTGATCGATCCGGCTCGCTCTCGCACCTCGGCATAGCGGGGAGCCAGATACTTTTGAAAGGCGATCGCCCCCCAGATAATAAACGGCATCGGCACAATCGCCATCCAAGCCAAACTAGGAGCCAGCACAAAAAACACAGCGCCAATAAT
Source organism: Nodosilinea foveolarum (assembly GCA_003242035.1). GTDB lineage: Bacteria > Cyanobacteriota > Cyanobacteriia > Phormidesmidales > Phormidesmidaceae > Phormidesmis > Phormidesmis foveolarum. The sequence goes on from QBMC01000018.1 coordinate 37,761, forward strand.
CAGCACCGTCGCACTCATCTGAATGAGCTGGTTGGCCCCCCTATCTAAAAACCGCTCTAGCTGGTTGATGTCGTCATTGAGCATCGACATCAGCTCGCCCGTACTGCGCTCCTCAAAGTAAGCCATCTCCAGACTTTGCACATGGCGATAGGCATCTATGCGCAAATCGTGCTCCATAGACTGCGACAAGTTACGCCACAGCAGCTCGTAAGCATACTGAAACGCCGACTCCAAAATCCAGACCAAAAAGGTTAGCGCAGAAAGCACAATAAACTGCGATCGCAAATCGGTAATCCCCCACTGTGCCAGCACAGACGTTTGCTGATCGACCACAATATCAATCGCCAGACCAATCAAGGCGGGCGGCGCTAAATCGAAAACCGTATTGAGGAAAGAACAAAGACTCGCCAGCCAAACCTTGCGACGATAGCGGCGACCATAAACAAGCAAACGTTGGAAAGGATGGCGAGACAAAGGAGCCATAAGAGTTGCAAACAGTCGTTGCATAGCAGCAGGAAAGGCTTACGACTATAGCAAACTGGCTTGCAAACGCTATCTCTCTAGAACAGCATCAGGTCTCAAAATGCTCACATAGCCCTTTTCCTCTCGGGCTTTAATCCTTCGAATAAAGTCCTAACGCGAGCCTAAGCTTCGCTCGCCACATTAGGTGAATTAACCATCTGAAACCCCAGGTCATTGAGCACCCAGCGAATCACCTGCTCAGCAAACAAATCAATCTCTCTAACAGATAGCTTAATCGGCTCCGTTAGAGCCGCTCTCGTCGGTAAAATTCTGCTAGGTGCCAACGTCGGGCCAGAAACACTCATAATGTCTTCTAGCTCCTTAGCCATCACCTCTACGCCCAAAATACTTTCGACCGATTCCACCGTTAAAGCAGGCACAGCCGTCTGCCCAGTATCATTTGCCTCATTGATAATCGCCGACAGCTCAGAAACCAGGGAGGCTTCCGCCTTGAGCGCTGAAGCAGCTACCACCGGCTGATTGCCAACAGAACCTGTCCGATGCGCAGCCAGCGCTTTATCGCCTCTGGTAATTTCCAGCAGCTCCGCCATCAGCTCATCGGTAGAGATAGGCGGCGCAGATTCTGGCCCTATAGAAGAGAGTACTGTTGTCAGCAGCTCGTTCTCTAGTTCGCCACGCTCAGCGTCCGCCTCTCCATACAAGCTAAACGAAGAGAAGCTTGTTTCTACAGCAGCCGGTGCAATCGAGAATGCCTCCAACGGTTGAGGGGAGGCTAGAGGAGAACGTTGAGAGGCCGACGATGTTGACTGTAAATCTAAACCCTCTAGCGGACTGAGATGCCCCAGTCGCTGCTGCCGCTGATTGCGATGATGAACTGCCGCCGTCGCCAGAGCGCCCGCCGCGATCGCAATTCCCAACAGCGTCTTCGATAGCGTACCGTTCGCAAAATAGGGCGCAAGCAACTGAGCTTGTGAAACCGCCGATCCCTCAGACTCGGGCGCAGTAGACCGATCGACCACTAGCTGCCCTTTAGCTGTACTTGCCCGCTGCGTCTCGGCCGGTTCGTACTCCGCCACAACCTGAGTCGCCGTCGATAGCTCGCCTTTGAGCTGTTCGTATTGCCCAATATCAGCCACTAGCTGAGAATGACGGCCTTGCAAGCGCTGGCTAATGACATCGAGCGTATCCTTTCGCAGTTGCTGCACCCGATCTTGATGGGTCGCCACCACCAGATTTTGCATAATATCAATCGCCACCGGCGCTTTACTGATAAATCCAATCTGCGCCGCCTCATCCGACATCGCATATTTTGGGAAAGCCTGCTCTGCGGCCTTAGCTAACCACTGTTGATGATATTTATAGTCGCTATAAATCTCGTTGAGACGAGTCCCGTCTACATTGGCAGCGCTAAACTCTTCTTGCATATTTTGCTCAGCTTTTTGCAGCCTCGCCCATACCGCCTGATATTCTTCATCAGCTCCTAGCACTTGGTCGGGCAAAGAAACATCTGCATCAACCGTTAGCAGCCGCATTTTAAGCTGAGTTGAAAGGCGCTGATTTCGCTCAATATTGGCATCGAGCTGCGTCCCTTGCTCCGCTATCTCAGCCATCCGACTAGCCAACACGTTGCGGTAGGCCGCCATGTCCTGCTGCCCATTAGCCGCTTCAAAATCAGCCACCTTTTGCCGAAGCTGCTGCGCCTGCTGGCGTGCCGTAAATAGCTTAGAATCGGTTCCGGAATCGGTAGCTAGGTCAACCGCCGACGGTTGGGTAGCGCGCTCATTTTCAGCGCGCACACTTTCAGAGCGCACATTCTCAGATGGTAATACCGGCTGTACTTTTGCCGCACTCACGAGCTGGGCCACTACCGCCTGGGTTTGCTCAGGGCTAGCATCGGTCGGCGACTGATAAGACAGCTTGAGGCTACCGTCTTGGGTACGCGACAGCAAAGGATTGAGAGTCGCCTTTCCCCGGCTCGAACGGACGCTAAAGCTAGCCCGCGCAGAGTCCGAAGCTTGAGGCACAACCGCGCTGGCCATGGGTTCAGCCGTCTGCTGCCGCGAAGCCGCCCGTTGGACAATATCTGTACTATCTCGTGGTCCTTCGTAGGCGATCGCCTGCTGGCCTGCTAACGGCAACACCATTCCCACAGAAGCCGCCGCTACACCAGCGATCGCCCCGGTGCGCTTTCGCTCTGACCGGCAAGGCTTACCCACCGGTAGCGTAACGGCCAATAGAGCATCGGTAGAAGACATTATCGGCTGTGCATTTAGACGGCTTTGCATAGCGACCTGCGCGAAGGTAAAAACTAAGGACTATCGTAAAAAAAGACCAGCGCCTCAGTTATTTCTCTATACTCGAAGCTGAAATGATATCCGGGGAATATGCGTTGTATTACCTAGCAAAGCCACCCGTTACCACGCCATGACATCCCAATTCGACTCACTCAGTAACCTATACAAAACAACCCTGCTAGAAAACGTAGTGCCCTTTTGGGCAACCCATTCTATCGACGCAGAGCAAGGTGGATACTTTACCTGCTTAGACCAGAAAGGTCGCCCTTACGACACCGATAAGTTTATCTGGCTGCAAAATCGGCAGGTCTGGCTGTTTTCTATGCTGTGCAATCAAAAGGTGGGGAGCGAGCAGCAGCAGGAATCGTGGCTGGCGATCGCCCAACACGGCGCAGATTTTTTGGCAGCGCACGGCAGAGACAACGCAGGCAACTGGTACTTTTCACTCAACCGTTCAGGCGAGCCACTGACGCAGCCTTACAGCATATTTTCCGACTGCTTTGCGGCGATGGCCTTTAGTCAGTACGCTTTGGCTCTACCTGTGGGTGACGCGCAATTCTCCGGCGGAGAGGTTTCACCAACGCCAGCCCAAAAAATCGCCCTCCAAGCCTACGAAAACGTCCTGCGCCGCCAGGACAACCCCAAGGGCCAATACAGCAAAGCTTATCCTGGCACCCGTCCGCTCAAGGCGCTGGCCGTCCCGATGATTTTGGCTAATTTGTCATTAGAAATGGACTGGCTGCTCGCGGGTGATCGCCTAGAAACCGTCCTCCAAAAAACCACCCACGAAGTCATGAACGACTTTTTAGACCGCGACCGGATGCTCCTATACGAACATGTCTCGCCCACAGGTGAGTTCGTAGACTGCTACGAAGGCCGATTGATTAACCCCGGCCACGGCATTGAAGCGATGTGGTTTATGATGGCGATCGCCGAAAGGCAAAACAACCCGGCGCTCATCGACCAAGCAGGCGAGGTGATTCTCTCTATCCTCGACTACGCTTGGGACGAAAAATACGGCGGACTCTACTACTTTTTAGACAGCCAAGGGCATCCGCCCCAGCAGCTAGAATGGGATCAAAAGCTTTGGTGGGTACATTTAGAAACCCTCGTCGCCCTTTCGATGGCCTACCGGCTCACCCAAAAAGAGCGCTACTGGATCTGGTATCAGCGCGTTCACGACTATACCTGGGGCCACTTTAGCGACCCCGAAAACGGCGAATGGTACGGCTATCTAAACCGTCAGGGCGATGTGTTGTTGCCGTTAAAAGGTGGAAAGTGGAAAGGCTGCTTCCATGTCCCTAGAGCCATGTATCTCTGCTGGCAGCAGTTCGAGCAGATGTCGCCACTAACCCCATGTCCATAAGAATCTCTCACACCGTCTCCATTCCAGATAGCGAAATTGAGATGAGCGCCATTCGTTCGCAGGGAGCGGGCGGCCAAAACGTGAACAAGGTCGCCACCGCCGTTCATCTCCGCTTTGATGTAGGCGCATCCTCCCTACCCGACTTTTACAAGCGACGGCTTTTGGCCCTCTCCGACAAGCGCCTTACTAAAGACGGCATCATTGTAATTAAATCGCAGCAGCACCGGTCGCAAGAGCGCAATCGAGAAGCGGCTTTAGAACGCCTTAAGCAGATGATTAAAGCCGCCGCTGTTTTACCGAAGAAAAGGCGAACGACTAAGCCTACCAAGGCTTCCAAGCGCAGAAGACTAGACGGTAAAGCTCAGCGATCGCAGCTCAAATCTTCGCGCAAAAATGTCGATTTAGAATAACCCACTCAATCAACCGCTCGCTCAGCAGACGAAAACACACCACAGCAGCTTCACTTACTTAGCCGAACGTGGGAAGCTGGAGCAAACCTCTTCTATGCCCCGTGTACTACCCCATCCCACTTCGATGAGTTCAGCGAACCCCAACGCCCGTCTGAAAAGTCAGCTTGCAACCCATTCGAACAGCGATCGCGACCTAGACCTAAACGCGCTCAACCAAAAGTTCGACCAGACTCCCGCCACCGATCTGATCGAATGGGCCGCCGAGACCTTTGGATCTCAGCTCGTGATGAGTACCAGCTTTGGCATCCAAGCAGCCGTCATGCTAGGTCTCGTCACCCGCGTCATTCCCAACATCCCCGTCGTCTGGGTGGATACCGGCTATCTCCCTCCCGAAACCTATCGCTTCGCCGAGCAGCTTACCCAGCGGCTATCACTCAATCTCAAAGTCTATCAGTCGCCCATTAGCCCAGCTCGAATGGAAGCCCTGCACGGACGGCTATGGGAAGGTTCGGTAGAGGCATTTAACCGCTACGACCAGATTCGCAAAGTAGAGCCAATGCAGCGATCGCTCAAAGAACTAGGTGCAACAGCTTGGCTAACCGGCCTTCGCGCCAAGCAAACCGACTTCAGAAAAACCCTCGACAGAATTGGCAAACAGACCACTGGCCAAGGCTCCTCAGCAGAAACTCGCTACAAAATTCTCCCCATCCTCCACTGGAGCGCCAAAGACGTTTACGAATACCTCAGCGCCCACGACCTGCCCTACCATCCCTTCTTCGACCAGGGCTACGTTACCGTCGGCGACTGGCACTCTAGCCGACCGATGACCGCCGACGATACCAACGGACGGGCCACCCGATTCAACGGTCTCAAGCAAGAATGCGGCCTGCACATCCCTCAAACCCCCGAAGAAGCCGAAAGCCTCAACTCCAGCTCCTTATAAAACTGTCATGTCTGTCGATATTGCCACCCCTTTTCCACTCATCAATATCGCCCAGCAATTTGTTCACCACGGCATTGTCATAGCCGTCAATCCACTGGGCAACGGCAACATCAACAGTACGTTTCTCGTCAAAGTAAAGCCCGCAGCCATCGGCCTAGCTAGCTCCACGACGCCTGCTAAATTTGTGCTCCAGCGGATTAACGCTCAGGTTTTTCGTCAGCCCGAACTTGTCATTCAAAACATGGTCGTACTGAGCGAACATCTCAAAAAACAGGGAGCGTCTCCAGATAGACGATGGGAAACCCCCACTATTTTGCCGACCCAATCGGGCGAAAACTACTGGCGAGATAGCGCGGGCGAATACTGGCGAGCCATCAGCTTTATCAAAGATGCCCAGCCGCTAGAAACCGTGCAAAACACCGCTCATGCTGAAGAAATTGGCTATGCCCTAGCCATGTTCCACAGCCTTATTAGCACCCTTGATGCAGATAGTTTGGCCGATACGCTAGCGGGATTTCACATTACGCCGAATTATTTGGCAGAGTTTGAGCGATCGCTCACCCAAGCCGAAGATTTAGCCCAAGCAAACTATCCAAACGTAGACACAGAAATCGAACAGCGCCAATATTGTCTAGACTTCATCACTCAGCGGCAAACCTGGGCGCATGTCTTAGAAAACGCCAAAGCCTCAGGCCAGCTCAAGCTGCGGCCCATCCACGGCGATCCCAAAGTCAACAATATTTTAATCGGCAAAAACGGTCAGGCCGTGAGCCTAATCGACTTGGACACCATAAAGCCAGGACTCATCCACTACGATATCGGCGACTGCCTGCGCTCTGGATGCAATCGACTCGGCGAAGAAACCGAAGATTGGCAAAACGTCGTATTCGACATAGACCTGGCAAAAGCCATCCTACGCGGCTACTTATCGCTAGCCTCAGATTTTCTCACCGAACAAGATTACGACTATCTATACGACAGCATTCGGCTGATTGCCTTCGAGCTAGGACTGAGATTCTTTACAGACTATCTGGCCCAAAATGTCTACTTCAAAGTGAAGCATCGCCGTCATAATCTGACGCGATCGCTAGTACAGTTCAAACTCACAGAAAGCATTGAGCAGCAGGCCGACCAGCTAAAAGACATTATTCAAGCATTACGAGCAAACACCCAATCCCACCGCGTCTCACCCCAACCCAAATGCTAGGGTTTAAAGCTTCATCACTCATAATTCATCACTCATCAC
>QBMC01000190.1 GCA_003242035.1 Nodosilinea foveolarum
ACAGAACTGCTCCCACAACGTAGCGCTTTGGCGCTGCTGTAGAGTAGTAGTCATTATTTATGAATCCTTTATGTTTTCTAGGTACGAGGCGCGGGCCACAAAAAGATGTCCTTTGCCTATGTACTTATATTAGTCGAACTGCGTCTTTTTGTAAACTAAAGTAAATGTTAACAGAGAGCGATCGATCTCTGTTAACCACGCTGCCACGGGCTGAAATCCATACAAGTCGGGGGGAAAGTTGATATTCTCCCCGGTTCAAGTCTTCGGCAAATGTTGCGCAGCACTCACGCCATAGACAGATGCCTGCTCAAAACAACCCGTGACTCTCTCAGGAAGTTCGCGGTGTTTATGAGAGCGCAGACAGCAGAATGACCGGCTTGCACACCTGAGCGACGAATCCACCGGGGAAAGGATCGGTTTGGGTTCCATTGGGAGCCTGTAGCAAAGCCGCTAGCTTTTCGATCTGATGAAAATTGGGCGGCTTGCAGAGTGCCGTTTGTAGGAGCTGTCGGAGAACTCGATGCTGAAGGGCAAGGGGTGCGCTCTGTAGAATAGGGCAGCTAATCTGCCAGACCTGAGGCGATCGCTCAGTAACGGCCTGCGCGTAAAGCTCACTAGCCTGCGCCGCTATATACTGAATATCCATTGCGGTGGTTTCCGCCATTTGTGCTAGCGATCGCTCCACCTGTGGATTGAAGTGCTTTTTCAGGTAGGGCAGCAACTCCTGGCGAATGCGATTGCGCCGAAAGCTCAGGGTTTGATTGCTGCTGTCTTGCCAGGGCGTAATGCCTTGCTGCTGGCAGAATTCGTCGGTTTCTGTGCGGCTAAACGCCAGGATTGGTCGTACTAGGCTGATGAGTGGCTGCTGATTGTCCAGCGGCCTTTCCCAGGGTAAGGTGCCGAGGCCATTGAGTCCGGTGCCGCGAATTAGGTTGTAGAGGACGGTTTCGGCGCGATCGCTCGCCGTATGTCCAGTCACCACATGCGTATAACCATTGGCCCTAGCTAGCCTTGCAAAGGTTTCGTAACGCCAGGTTCTAGCCGCCGCTTCACTCTCTACCGGCGTCTGTACAACTTCAATCCAGCAGGGGGTTTGCCACTGCTGGGCTAGTTGCGAAACATAGGCAGCATTGTCGGCAGAGTCTGTGCGCCAGCGGTGATCGCAGTGGGCGATCGCCAAAGACCATTGCCATTTATGCTGCATGTCTAAAAGTAAACGCGCCAGACACAAAGAATCCTGTCCCCCCGAAACAGCCATTAAGATACGGCTGTTATCAGGAAGCAGGACACGTTTGCGCAACCGGGTATGCAGTTTGGCGTGGGCCAAAGACCAGGCTATATTTGTCATTCCCTTAGCTGTCTCCATATAAATAGCTGACGCGCTGAAGTGGAGACTGAATGACTCGCAGGCACTGAAGGGGGGCGGATCGTTAGTTGTTGTCAGTCACGTCATCATGGGTATCGGTGGCTTTGTTTTTCACCTGATCAGCGGCCTCATTAATGCGCTGCTTGGCGCGATCTAGCCAGTCACCCGATCTTTCTGAGGATTCGCTCTTAGCACCCTCAATGCCGCCTTGAACATTCCCTTTGAAGTCGTTAATGCCGCCCTGAACACTCCCCTGAGTAACGCCTTGACCGCTGCCTTGAACGTTGTCGCCAGTGCTGTCATTACCACCTTGGATATTGGATCGAAGGTTGCCCAAGCCGCCTTGCGTAGATCCTTTTGCACCGCCTTTAACACTGTCGATGCCCGTTTGAGCGCCATCTTCTATGCCATCCAAGTCCATCGTGACATCGCCTGCGCCTTCAGAGCGTCCCTTCGCTGGGCCAGCTAGACCTGCGCTAGTTGCGTATGCCTGGTCACCTTCGCCGCCTTCACCGCCTCTGTAGTTAGTCCGAATGGTGTCATCTCTATCGGCGTTTGCAATGTAGCCGGTTTCTTCTTCAGCGCCGCGCTTGCTAGCAGCCCAAATTAATAGACCTAGACCCGCTAGCGGCAATAGTAGCCACCACCATCTACCGCGATCTGCCAGATCGCCGGTCTCAGCGTCAGTCTCGATGATAATGCCATCCACTTCACCATCAGCGGCAATTGAGTTGCCAGTAATAGGGTCTATAGTTGAGCCTGCGGCTGCATTACCTACAGTTCCATCTGCACTTGCCGCATTTTGGGTGCCGTCAGGCGCTGTACTCGCTGTTCCCGTTGCGGCGGCTGCGGTCGGTGCAATCGCGTAGCCAGAGAGCTTTGCGCCCTCTAGAGCGGTCTGACCGGGTGCGCCAGTGGCATAGCCCAAAAAGGCTTTTACGGCTGGAGAAGCTGCGCCCGCATAAACGAAAGAATAAGGCTGTGAGAACGGATAGAGCGGACTGTCGGGCAGGGTCTTGTGTAGCGGAATGGCTTTGACCTCGGGTGCGCCTTCTAGCTGGCCCACTAGCGCGTAGCTAATGCCGTCGTCGCCAAGTTCTTGGGCGATCGCCACCATTGAATCATCACTCACCTGAGTAGCATTACTGCCAGTTTCAAAAGGCTGGCTAACAAACACAGGATAGGGTCTAAGCGCCTGCCGCGTTTCGCTAGTTGCAGGGCGATCAATCACCCGGATGGGCTTATCTGGGCCACCCACTTCTTTCCAATTGGTAATTTCGCCCCTAAAGATTTGAGCGAACTGACTGCCCGTGAGGCTCTGGGCAAAGGGATTGTTTTTGCCTACGATGATGGCAATCTTTTCGCGACGGGCGGCGACAGCTATCAAGTTTTGCGCTTTTTCCGCATCCGTCAGCGGACGGCTAATAGCGGCCAGATCAGCGTTGCCGTTGAGCACGTCTTTGATCGCAGCGTCAACATCTTTAGTCTCTACCGCAACTTTGGCGTTTGCGTATTGAGACTCGAAGCCGCTTTTTAACGCTTCGGTAATGCTGCTCATACTGTTGGAGCTGCTGACCTGAACACTGATGCCTTGAGCTACGCTATCGGGCACCGGAAAGCTAGAAGCTTGGCCGATGACAGGAGTCATCCAGGCGGCGACTGAACGGGTAGACACAGAGCAGGCAAGCAAAGCTACAAGAGGCAGCGTGGCTAACTTGAGAGCTGAAGTTGTTTTGCGATTAACCATTATGTAGTAAGCCTCTGTAAACGAAATGACAGGTAAGATAACGTGATACGCAGATGTGGTCGAGATGCAGCGTTAGTTTGAATGCAATACTGTATAAATGCAGCTAATTATGAGTAATCATGCTTATGCACCCTCACGGTAGGTCAGCTTCATAAAATTCTTACACGAGTTTATCTTTTCTTTAAACACTCAGCGTTTTTTCCTCATTCGATGGGCAGATCGCAGGGTCTTCTACTAGGTTCGCTATCTCGGTCTATGTATCAACGAACGCTGATGAATTCAGTAATTAGACCAGGCGATATTTTCCCATAAAGCAATAGTGTTCTAAGATAGCCAAGGCTTTCGGCGCGTTGCGGCCAGCTCTTTTTGGAGTCTGATATCGGCTGCGCTGGGCCTGAATGCAGTTCATAGATCAATGGATATCGGGGGGTGTCGGCAGTGATTTCAGATTCTCCAAAGCAGAATAGTCAGGCACCCGAGGGAGTTGACTTTAATAATTTCATCTTGGAAATTGAGCCAGAGCTGAATGCTGAGACCGATGAGGCCATCAATCAGGTGAAGCCTGAGAGTAATCCAAACCTACAGGTTCAATTTAAAAGTGAAAAAGGTCGGCTGCTGCTGCTGCTGCCGCCAGCTCCCGAGAAAAGCCGCAATCCGGTGTATTGGGAGGAGCTACGTCAACAGTTAAAACATCGACTTAGTGGGGGCGAGCGATTTCTTCAGCCGCATACGCCCGTGCATTTGATTGGTCGCGATCGCCTCCTAGACAGCCAGCAAGTTCAAGAAATAGACGCGCTGCTCTGCGAAGCTCAGCTCCCGCTCAAACGAATTTATACCAGCCGTCGCCAAACTGCGGTTGCCGCTGCCACCGCTGGTTATTCAGTCGAGCAGCAAACCACGCTGGGGCATTTGGGCCAGGGGCAAGAAGCTTCTCGGCAGGCGATGGAAGAGCCTCTATACTTACAGGCAACGCTGCGCTCAGGCGTAGAAGTGCGTCACCGGGGCACCGTGATTGTGCTGGGCGATGCCAATCCGGGCAGCTCGATTGTGGCCGAAGGTGACGTGCTGGTCTGGGGTAATTTGCGCGGGGTGGTACATGCGGGCGCAGAAGGGAACCGCCAGTGCCGTATCATGGCCCTGCATATGCAGCCTACCCAGTTGCGAATTGCCGACCAAGTCGCGCGATCGCCCGAAGACCCCCCCGCTCAATATCACCCCGAAGTGGCCTATATTGGCCCAGATGGCATTCGCATTGCGACCGCCGCCGAGTTTGCCCTAGCCGACCTGACTACAGAAGAAACCCCATGAGCCGCATTATTGTCATGACCTCCGGTAAGGGAGGCGTTGGTAAAACGACCTGTACAGCAAACCTGGGAATGGCGCTGGCCAAAGCCGGACAGCGGGTAGCCGTGGTCGATGCCGACTTCGGTTTGCGCAACCTCGACCTGCTGCTGGGCCTAGAAAACCGCATCGTTTATACCGCGTTAGATGTGCTAGCGGGCGAATGTCGGCTAGACCAGGCGCTAGTTAAAGATAAGCGTCAGCCCAACCTAGCCCTGCTGCCTGCCGCGCAAAATCGCTCTAAAGAATCCATTAAGCCAGAGCAGATGAAGCGGCTAATCAAAGCGTTAACCAAGGTCTACAACTTTATTTTGATCGACAGCCCTGCCGGGATTGAAATGGGCTTTCGCAACTCCATTGCGGCTGCTCGTGAGGCAATTATCGTCACCACGCCCGAGATCTCAGCCGTCCGCGACGCCGATAGAGTCATTGGTTTGTTAGAAGCCAACGATATTAAAGCCGTGCGGTTGGTGATCAATCGACTAAGACCCGCTATGGTGGCGGCTGAGCAAATGATGTCGGTAAAAGACGTTCAGGGTATTCTCTCAATTCCGCTGCTGGGCGTCATTCCAGATGACGAACAGGTGATTGTCTCGACGAATAAAGGCGAGCCGTTAGTACTAGAAGAAAACCTGTCTCCGGCCGGTATTGCCTTTACCAACGTGTCTCAGCGGTTGCAGGGAGAAAAGGTGCCACTCATGGATTTGAGCATCAAAAAAGAAAGCTTCTTCACGCGGCTCAAGCGGCTGTTTGGGTAATAGCGAACTGTTTTTTTAGCTAGTCTTTAGGTCTGGCTGTTTAAGCAAAACTGCGAGACCCGCTTAACGGCCATCCTCTCACTGGTGACATCGAGGCAACTAAACGACATGACCATTCCTATTATCAGCGACCTGCTCGAAAAGCTCTTTGGCCCCGCCGAAGACCCTCATAGCCGTGACGATGTGAAGCGTCGGCTGAAAATAGTGCTCGCTCATGATCGTCTAGCGCTCGATCCGCAGACGCTAGAAATGATGCGCCAGGAAATTATTGCGGTAGTTTCTCGCTACGTAGAGGTGGACTTTGAGAACCTAGAGTTCTCTTTGGCAACCGATCAGCGGGTAACTGCGCTAATCGCAAATTTGCCCATTCGACGGATTCGTCCTCTGGGTAAGGAACCTGATCGACCGATTGAAGCAGAAGCAGAAGCAGAAACGATTGAGCTAGCTTCTAAGTCTGAAATTATGGCAATGGATGCGGAAAACACGGCGGCAGCGCTGCGTCGGTTTGAGAGCAATAGTCAGGCCAATAGCTCAAGGACGCCATCAGAGACAGCGCTTGATAAGGATAGTAGGCAAGGAAGAGGCCCCTTAGTTGATGAAGCCACGGACGATCTGCTGGATATCGACCGGACTGGGTTAGATACTGATGAAGCTGATGAAGAGCTGACGTTAGACCTAGAAGGCGACTTAGCCGATGACGAATTGGTGGGTGAGCCTGCGCCTCAGCTACCCGATCTGTCTGCTCCTGATATGTCTGTGTCTGATATTGCTAAAACCCTGGCTCAGGCCGATGAGTCTGGAAAGGCATAGAGCCTAGCGATGTGAAACTAGGACATCAGCGCTGGGACATACTGTGCGCTAACCGCGTCTGAAAAGAGACGGCCTTGTCCATAGCGGCAGCGCATCTGTTTTAGAAACTGGAGTTGGTCTGAGCGTTCTATGCCCTCGGCGACTACCTGAAGATTGAGACCTTCTGCCATCAGTAAAATAGTTCTGACAATGACCTCATCGCTGCGCGGGCCGGAGGGAATAGCGTTAGGAATGCCAGGATTCGGCGCGAGACTCCGTAGGGGTGGCTTCGCGATCGCACTATTCATTTTCGCCAGCGCTTCAGCAGTCCTGATCGTATCTTCGGGGCATTGTCTCATCCACCGGATATCGGGCCGGTCGTCTGATGGCGCACGAGACAGGCCAGATTCTGCTTGATTTCCACCTAATGAGTGCAAAAAAGATCGGTCGATTTTCAACATATCAACCGGCAGTCGATGCAGGTAGTCTAAAGACGAGTAGCCGGTGCCAAAGTCGTCTAGGCTGATGCGCAGGCCCAGCATTTTGAGCGCCAGAATAGTTTTGATGGCCTGCTGAGGCTTCGCAATCATTACGCTTTCGGTAATTTCTAGCGTGAGCTGCTGAGCAGGAATTGAGAAGCGCGTAAGGAGTGCGCGTAAGTAGCTCACTAATCCTGGCTCGCTCAGATGGGTGCCAGATAGATTAATGCTAAGCAAGGGTTGCCTTTGAACTCCCGACTGCCGCCAGTTAGCGAGCTGTTGACAAACCGTTTCTAGCACCCACTGATCGAGCGCTACCATCAGGCCTATTTCTTCAGCCGCCGGTAAAAAATCATTGGGTAGCAGCAGTCCCCGATTGGGGTGTTGCCACCGTACTAACGCCTCGAACCCAACTGTCTGGCCGGTTTCGAGATCGACAATGGGCTGGTAATGAACGCGAAACTCCTGGTTGACGATCGCTCGTTTTAGCGCTTGCTGAAGCTGCGATCGCGCTCTCATTTTAGTCTGCATCTGCGGCTCAAAAAACCGACAGCGACTTTGACCGTATTGCGCTTGCAGCCCGAGTTTCTCGGCAGATTGGATGGCATGGAAAGGCCATTCTCTAATGTCTGAGTCCAGTAGCTCATTCGGTAGTACAGCTCGCGAGTGCTTAACCCAAGACATCGCGATATCAGCCTGGTTCAGAAGCTGTCCAAATTTGATCGGGGTCGCTGCGTTTCGGCTGCTCGGATCTGCCGTTGGCTGATTTGCGATCGCAATCCCCAGACTGCCACTGACGCTAATGATATGACCGCCTACCTGAAAAGGCCGATCTAGGGTTGATAGAAGCTGTTCTGCAACTTGGTTAGCCTGTTCATTATCGCCCGCCATCAGGAGTGAAAACGTATCGCTACCGATGCGGGCAATGACCTCGTACGAGTCCGTTTCTGCTTGGATGCGATGGCCGACCTGTCGCAAAACGCGATCGCCCACGTCATTGCCCAGGGCGTCGTTAACCAGCCGAAAGCGATTCAGATTTAGATGTAGCAACGCCCAAGGCTCTGCTGATCGAGACGCTAGCTTTTGAGTGCCAAGACGATACAGTTCTCGGCGATTGGCTAAGCCCGTTAGCGCATCGGTTGCCTTGAGTTGCTCGATTTGCTGATTCCGCTTTTTAAGCAGTTTCGCGAGCCGGTTCAGGCGCAGCCATAAAACGACTAGCGCGATGCCCACTGAACCGGTAACCAGGCCCCATCCCCAGGTGGGATGAGTCAGCGTCAAATTAGTTTGCCAGGGTTCTAATGTATGGCTATCAACGAGAACAATCGGATAATGAGCAGTCGAATAGCGAGCAGAGCTGGCTACGTTAAATATCATGGTTATTTGTGGGCCAATCAAGCCTGTACAGACGAACCCTTGCTATCTGTACGCAAAAGCTCAGTAAAGGAATTAATATCAGTTAAAAGGTCACTTTAAAGAAGATTATTCTATATCTTGTTATATAAAAGCTAAACCTGACTCATTCAATTAAATTAGCTAGATCTGATTGCCTTAGAGGCGATCGCTTGCTAATTGAACAAATCCCTTGCTTATTATTATTGAAACCCTGTTTGAGATGATGCGTTTGGATGACAGAGGCGCTTAGATGACGATGGACTAAGGAACGAGGATTAAATAGTATACGATTTTATGATTGCTGCGGGCGAGCT
>QBMC01000191.1 GCA_003242035.1 Nodosilinea foveolarum
CTGATTACGAAATTCAAATGTCATCGTGACTCTCCTCTCGGAAATGACGCCTAGCTTGACAAGCTTAAAGCCTAATGGAATCAGATGAAAGTGACAGTTATTGATGGGTCAGTCCTTAAGCGTCCCAGGACTGCCAATCCCCGCACACATCAACAGCAAATTGAGATAGCCATTTTGTCGAGGATTCAAACCTGGCAGTTTTGCGGTTAGCCCTTTGTAAAGATCCAGCTCGCGATGTAAAGAAGCTTCAGCATCTACGAAGAGATGTTGCGCAGGGAAGCCGGTGTAGTTGCAGAACTTTTGCCCAGCCGGAATATCGCCAATCGCAACCGCTCGCACTTCGAGGTCTAATGACTTTAGGTGCACTTGAGCGCGAGACAGCCACCAAGCATACTCCATCGTATCGAAATCGCCTGTTTGCGGCCAGACCAGAATGAGTTTGCGCTTATTAGCGTCGCAAGTTTCAAATAGTGAGGTGATGGCAGAATCGCTCACTCTGGGGAGTTGGGTTTCATGCAAAGTTGAGTAGACGTTCATAAGGCTTTACGTTACTTATTGCTGCGCGGCTAGAGATATGACTTAAAATTTACTCGAATGTTTGGACTTTAAGAATGTTTTATCCTGGCATTCATCCTGAAAAACTGTCTACAGCGATCGCAAATCCTTCCTTATATGGATAACAAATCGCTGGTATAGAGACAACATATAGGAAACTAAGGCGCTCAGTGAATTCACTGACTATAACCATGGATAAGACTTTTATCGGATATCAGTTTTCGCAACAGCACACTCGAATTAGCTGCGAGTATGCCAACTTAACTGAGAGCATTCAGGTCATTCGCATTTCTAACATTGACGGCTGGCACTTCGAGCGGACTGTTTTTGCAGGTCAGCGGCTGTTTTTTGAGACGGTTCCTGAGGCGGTACTAGAAGTAAGCACGGGTGAGATGATAACGGCTATAGTGTGCGATCGCATTCCCTGCCTGCGCCTACGAGCCGCCGAACCCATTCAACGGTCTGTAAGCTCGACTGAAGATAGTTCTGAAAATCGCTACGCTTCTAGCTCTCGAAAGTAGTTTATCCATCAGGGGCTATTAATTGAGTCTGAATGACGATGAGCTTACCAACACTTCCTATCGAGATAGACCAGCGGGCGATCGCCTCTCTCTGCCAGGAATATCACATCCTCAAACTAGCCCTCTTCGGCTCTGTCCTGCGAGACGACTTTCGCGCAGACAGCGACGTTGATGTCCTAGTCGAATTTGAACCAGGACGTACGCCTGGATTCGGCTTTATTGATGTTCAAGACAAGCTCTCAGATATTATTGGCCGCGAAGTCGATCTCAATACGCCTGGGTTTCTGAGTCGTTATTTTCGCGATCGCGTCATGGCTGAGGCTAGGACAATCTATAAGCAAGCCTGAGAACCTGGAATCGTCAATTCACAAATGACGATAGCTTCCTATGTCATTCACTACGCAAACAACAGCCGTCCTTTTGGTTCCGGCACAGCTCGACCTAACGCCTGTGCTGTCGCGATCCACTCTTGAATGACAATTTCTGCATTCTGGACGGATTCTTGATAGGTCTCTCTATCTGCCGCACAACCAGGCAACTCAGGAACTTCAACGATAAAAGCTTCATCGACTTCGCTCCAGTAAATAATCAGTTCGTACTTTAGTTTCATACTGATACCTCCTTCGATTCTCTTTGGCGATCGCGCACCTCTAAATAAACCAACAGCGCATTCACATCCGAAGGGTTCACCCCACCAATCCGCGTTGCCTGCCCCACCGTCAGCGGCTTCACCTTATTTAGCTTCTCACGCGACTCCATCGACAGCGTTTCTACCGTCATGTAGTCCAGGTCTTGCGGCAAAGATCGATTAGTTTGGCGAGAAACCATGTCAATTTGGGTTTGCTGACGCTGAATGTAGCCCGAGTATTTGATGTCTATTTCTGCACCTTCTTTTTCGGCGCGAGTCAGTTCTGAATCGCCCAGTTTATAGTTTTCTAGATTTGAATAGTGAAACTTTGGACGGCGAATGAGTTCGGCTAATGTCACAGAGCCTCTAATCCGCTGGTCGGTATCTGCGTAGATCTGTTTTCCTGTCTCCTCACGTTCTTTCACTCGCTGACTGTGCAATCTCTCTTTTTCAGCGGTGATGTTCTCCTGCTTTTGAGTGAATAGATCCCATCGGCGATCATCAATCAAACCAATCTCGCGGCCCAAAGGCGTTAATCTTTGATCCGCATTGTCTGATCGCAAAATCAGGCGATATTCTGAGCGAGAAGTGAGTACCCGATACGGCTCTCTCAAATCTTTGGTACAAAGATCGTCCATCAGCGTTCCAAGATAGCTGCCCTCGCGTGGGAAGATGACCATTTCTTGACCGTTGACTAACCGCACGGCGTTAATACCAGCGACAATTCCCTGGCCTGCGGCTTCTTCATAGCCGGTGGTGCCGTTGATTTGGCCCGCGCAGAAAAGACCTTCTACTTTCTTGGTCATCAGAGTGGGAAAACACTGGGTAGCAGGGAGATAGTCGTAGTCCACTGCGTAGGCGGGACGGAGCATGGTGCAGTTTTCTAGGCCGGGGAGCGATCGCAACATCTCCCCTTGAATAGACTCTGGCAATCCCGTCGAAAACCCCTGAATATATAGCTCAGGGTAATCTCTCCCTTCTGGCTCAATAAAAATCTGATGACTCTCTTTGTCCGCAAAACGAACAATCTTGTCCTCAATGGAAGGACAATAGCGAGGGCCTTTAGAATCTACCCAGCCGCCATAAACCGGAGAGAGTTCTAGGTTGTCTCGAACGATTTTGTGCGTGGCGGCGGTCGTACGCGTCATATAGCAGGGAATCTGCTCGCGTTCCTGCCATGCCTCGGGGTCGAAGCTAAACCATCGCACGTCTTTGTCGCCGGGTTGTTCTTCTAGTTTGCTGTAGTCTACAGAGCGTTTGTCCACGCGAGCGGGCGTTCCGGTTTTAAGCCGTCCGGTTTCAAAGCCCAGACGATTCAGCGTATCGCTCATGCCAATTGCCGCAGGCTCACCCGCGCGGCCTGCCGAGAGAGATTTTTTGCCTACCCAAATAGTGCCATTCAAAAAGGTGCCAGTGGTGAGGATGACGGCTTTACAGCCGAAGGCCATGCCGAAATAGGTTTCTATGCCGATGATTTCGTCGTTGTCGCCCAGAACCAAATCGGTCGCCATGCCTTCGCGCAGCGTTAGATTCTCCTGATTCTCCACGATGGACTTCATCACAGCGGCGTATTCACGCTTGTCGGTCTGCGCCCGCAGCGCCCAAACCGCAGGCCCTCTGGAGCTATTGAGAATTCGCTTTTGCAAGTAGGTACGATCCGCAACTTTGCCAATCTCGCCGCCGAGTGCATCGACCTCATGGGCGAGCTGAGACTTGGCAGGGCCGCCCACCGCTGGGTTGCAGGGCTGCCAAGCAATTCGATCCAGATTCATCGTTAGCAGCATGGTTCGACACCCTAGCCGCGCTGAGGCCAGAGCCGCTTCACAGCCTGCATGACCTGCACCGACGACCACCACATCGAATTCGTCTGAAAAAGAGACACTCATAAACCCGTTTAACTTTCGTTTGCCTTTCACTGATTCTAGTGGCTAATCCTGCTGTTAGGCAGGATTAGCGAAGAATCGGGTCTACTGGCTGAGGGAAAATAGCTAAGCTCGACTAAGCTATAGACACTATTTGACCTTGTCCGTTTGCTTATGGCTTTGCCTCAACTGCTTGCGCTCGACTTCGATGGCGTCATCTGCGACGGCCTAATCGAATATTTTCAAACGGCTTGGCGAGCCTACTGTTTGCTGTTTGAGCCAGAAAGCGATCGCCCGTCAGTCGGATTGGCTGAAAAATTTTATCCGCTGCGCCCGGTGATTGAGACGGGTTGGGAAATGCCGATTTTAGTGCGATCGCTCATCGCAGGCGACAGCAGCGAAAAAATCATTGCAAACTGGCCACAGATGGCGCTGCCTTATCTAGAAGCAGCGGGTCTAGAGAAATCACAATCGGTAGGCGCTTTAGACGGCGTTCGAGACAAATGGATTAAAGCAGACCTACAGTCCTGGCTCTCGCTGCACCGCTTTTATCCCGGCATGATTGATCGGTTGCGCGAGCTGCTAGCTGGAGACTTGCCGCTGTATATCGTTAGCACCAAAGAAGGTCGGTTTATCAAAGCGTTGCTAGCTCAGAGCGGCATAGATTTCCCGACAGAGCGAATTATAGGCAAAGAAGTCAAGCGGCCAAAGTACGAGACGCTGCGTTTACTAAAAGAACAACATTCAGTCTCGCGAATCTGGTTTGTTGAAGATCGATTGCCCGCCTTGACGCAGGTAAAACAACAGAACGATCTCACAGAAGTTCAACTATTTCTAGCCGATTGGGGCTACAACCTGGAGCCAGATAGAGAAACGGCCAGACAAGACTCATGCATTCGTCTATTATCATTAGAGCAGATAGTACAACCGTTCGATCAGTGGACTCGATAAAGCACTATGCTCGATCTCTCTAAGCTCGCTCGCCAAATGCAGGGAATTAGCGACCACCTTACGCAGGAAGCAGCGGCAGGACGGCGGCGAGTAGAGATTGCCAAGCAGCTAATGGTACAGGCGACTGCGCATCAGGATTTATTAGTAGAGCAGTTGGATCAGCAGCGCGATCACCTCCTTTTTGCCGCCGCCAAACCCATCGAACCGCTAAACACCAAAGTCGCGCTAGACATCGCCCCCGAAGCCCACACTGTTCTTTCTTCCGACGGCTCACAAATCTCTCCTAGCCATCACGAAATCGCCTACTGCTATCTGCTCAACATTAGCCGAGTCATTATTCACTACGGGCAAAGTCGCTATCCGCTCTTAGACAGCTTGCCAGAAGTGATTTATCGCCCTGAAGATCTTTACGCATCGCGAAAATGGGGCATTCGTACAGAGGAGTGGATGGGCTACAAGCGAACGGCAGCGGAGGCGGTGATGCTCGGAGAGCTAGGCCATGAATGCGCTAAAACCAGCGATGTACCGACGCTAGCCATGACCGACGGCTCGTTAATCTACTGGTTTTTAGAACAGATTTCCGCCGCTGCAAGAGATGAAATTTTGAACCCCGTTTTAGCATCTTGGGATCAGCTACGTCGGGCAAAAGTCCCGGTAATGGGCTACATCAGCGCCTCTCGCAGCAGCGATACCTTGAACTTTTTAAGACTGCAAGCCTGCCCATTCGAGCAGCCCAACTGCATGGCGCACTGCGAAGACAACAGAAACGAAACGCCCTGCAATCCTTTTTCGCCCCTGCGCGATGTGACGCTGTGGTCTACGGCTTTATCGCCGGGGGAACGCGGCCCCATCTGGAAAAGCTCAGCCGATATTTTGAGCTGCTATGGCGAACACGCGGTGTATTTTTGCTATGTGCACGTAGGAACAGAAATCGCGCGGGTAGAATTTCCTGAGTGGGTGGTTGAAGATAACAGGCTATTCAACAGCGCGTTGAGCTTGATGCTGGCACAGGTGCAGAAAGGATTTGGCTATCCGGTAGCGCTCGCTGAAGCGCATAATCAGGCGGTGGTTAAAGGGGGCGATCGCACCCAATTCTTTATCCTGTTAGAGCAGCAAATGATTCGAGCGGGCCTCAAAAACGTCGGCACCTCGTTCAAAGAGGCCCGCAAGCGAGGCAGTATTGCTTAGCTCGCCAAAATAGCACGTCATCCTCTATATCAGAAAGCAGCTTTGTGGGCAAATTAGTAAGACCTATTGTATTAGGTCTGATAAGACAGTTTATCTATGGAAAAACACGCCATTTTTAGCGTGAATTACTTAAAGTCTCGATAAAGGCAACCCAAGTATCTCCGAATAGTTGAATTAAAGTCGTAATTTTGTAAGACAATTGGGTCGGTGTTTTGACAGAACGCTGCATTGAATAGGTTCGGCCTTGCGCCATTATTTAGAGATTAGTTTATGAAACGCACGCTCCCCCTTTTTGCCTGTGCGACGTTGACAGTGGGCCTAGGGGCAATATCTCCAGCAATTGCACAGACCGAACTAGCCGTGTCACAGCCGACCGGAACTGCCTTAGAAACGGCGACCTGTCCCAGCATTCCGAATGCGCGCAGCTACGACACCGTTATCTTTGGCGATGAGGTGCCCGGTGTGATGACGGCGCTAAAGGTAAAAAGGGAGCTTGAGGCTAGAGGGCACAGTAGCCGCGTGGCGATTGTCACCGAGGGCGATACCGCTAAGGGAATTGGTGGTCATTTAGTTAGAGGTGGGTTGGCTTACCTGGATCGCAATCAGGTGCCTGCTAAATTGCAGTCGCAATATGGCATTTTTGGTCAGCCCAGCCGTCTCTATCAAGAGTTTTTAGCGATCGCTCAAGTCAAAACCATTGCCCTCAATCGCGATATTGCCGCTCAAAATTTTGCTCAGACGCTGCAAAGCAACGGCATCGAAGTCGTAGGCCGCGCCGACCTGGACTCGGTAAGAACAGCCGGATCGAGCCTCTGCGCGTTTACGGCGGGTGATCGCACCTATACCGCGCCCGTGTTTATCGACGCCAGTCAAAGCGGCGAACTAGCGGCAGCCAGTGACGTAAAAATGATGCAAGGATTAGAAGCCTTGGGCTTTCCCGATAGCTCCCTGAGTATTGGACTCATGATCGACCTCTACGACGTTGATATCAGTCAGTTTGCCAAAATGGAGGCCGACCTAATTCAGCGCTATTTCGATCCGACCGATGCCGCCGCCCAGAAGTGGCTAACCTCCGCTAGCGGGAATAACGCCGAGAAGCGGCAAGAGCTATTAAACAGCCTGATAGACTACAAGCGCCATGCCAAACTGCTCTATCAGGGAACCTCAGACTCAGCCGACGTTCGCTCTTTGGCGTTTAGCATTTTGGTACATGGCTATCTAGAGCAAGAATACGACATCAAGTCCTCTGGCTTTTTATTCGACCGGGCCAACATTGCTATCCTCGACGACCGGCTCAGCTTTAATGCGCTGCTGTTTTACGCCAACGCCGCAACCGCTCAGCAACTCAGTAGAAACGGCGCTAAACCTACCGCGCAAATGCTGGCCGTTGCGAATGAAATCAAAACGATGTTTGAAAAAATTGGGGTGCCTAGAGTAGAGGTGATGGACGAGCTGTACATTCGCAATGCGGGCCAAATTGCCAATCCGGTCGATGAGCTGTCGGCAACGCTAATGGCAGCGGGCGGCATTGATCCACAGGAAGCACTAGGCACCTTTGGCTATCATCTGGACGATCGCGGCGGCATCGAAGGCTTAGACGAACAGGTAGAAGATTCCGTGCTGCGACTGTTCGACTTCAATCAAATGCCGGTATTCAACTATGGATTTCGCCATACGCTACCCAAAGAACGCAGTAACTTAGCGGTATTAGGCCCCGCCTCGGGCTTTGGCGGACTGGGCACCACGGCGGGCAGAATCGTTGAGTTGAACGTTAGCGTAGGCGAAGGGTTGGCGATCGCCATTGCCAAATCTATATCTGAAGGGCGATCGCTCCAAACCATCACCAACTTCGAAGTCCGTCAGGCCATGGGCACTACGCCCGCGACCTATGGCTATCGCACCGATAGCTTTCGCGCCATTGCCACCTTAGAGAAAAGATTTAGAGGCATCGACTACGAGCAAGACTATCTGAAACAGGCGCAGACATTTTTCGACGAAAGGAACTACCGCGAAGCAGAACGCACCCTTTCGCGCACCCTCTCGATAAATCCTCGCAATGCTAGGGCTTATCAGCTACGCGGACTGATCCAGTCGGAATCGGGAAACCGCACCCAGGCTAAAGCTGATTTGGAACAGGCGATCGCGCTCTACACAGCCCAGGGAGACCCCTCTTCGGCAGGCACCACTCAAGGTATTTTAGAGAGTCTGCTTAATTGAATACTGGCAATACGGAAAACTGACGACAGCTAGGGATATTTTTCCTCAAGGATTCGCCTGATTTCTATGTCTAGTTCAGGAATTTTACTCGTCACTACATCCCAAACGATGCTACGAACATAGCCTCGCTTCAGCGTCTCATCTTGTACAAACGTATCTTTGCTTAGATTGGTCTAGTTTTCCATCAAGTAGTCTATTTGTAAGGATTCAGGTCGTAGCTAGAGGAATTAAAGAAGGAGCATCGGGCAACTTG
>QBMC01000192.1 GCA_003242035.1 Nodosilinea foveolarum
GTGTAGTGGGCCGGGTTGAGATATTTTTGGGCGGTTTGCTGGATGGCTTCGGCGGTGGCGGTGGCAATGTTTTGAGGATAGGCGCTGACTAAATCGGGGCTGGACAGGGTGGCGTAGTAGCCGTAGAGTCCGGTGATTTGGCTGGGGGTTTCGGTGGAGAAGGCGTAGTCGTTGAGCAGGAGGCGTTTGGCGCGGGTGAGTTCGGTTGGCTGAATGAGTTCGGTAGAGAGGGTGGTGATGCGATCGCGCAAAATCCCTTCAGCTTCCTCCAGCTCAGACTCTTCTAGCCACAGCGTCAGACTCAGCTCGCCGCAGTCTCGCTGAAGCGAAAAGTCGGTTTCTATTTCTTGCACAAGCTGCTTCTCTTCTCGCAGTTCGCGTACTAGCCTAGAGCTGCGTCCGCCGCCTAGCACGGTCGAAATTAAGTCCATGTGAGCAGCGGCTTCTAGCTCGGCAACTCCTGGTCCAATCCAGGCTAGCGTCAGTCGGCATTGCTCTAAGTGCTCTAGGCGCAGGGTTTTTCTCGCCTGGGTGAGCTTGGGCAGCGGTGGGTGCTGGGCGTGGCTGTCTAGCAGGGGGCACGGTACTGGCTGAGGAAACTGGGAGAACGCGGATTGGATGAGGGCGATCGCTCTCTCTGCTGTGAGGTTTCCGGCGATCGCCACAGTCATATTTTCGGGCTGATAGTGCGCCTGATGAAACTGCCGCATCTTGTCGGGCGAGAACGTTTTGAGCGATTCTGGCGTACCCAAAACCGGCCGCCCGTAAGGATGGGGCGCGTATAGCAGCTCGCATAGCATCTGGTAGCCGACTCCATCTGGGTCGTCATCGGCCTGTCGTATTTCTTCTAGCACCACGTTACGCTCGGCGTCGAACTCGGCGTCTGGAATGGCTGCGCCCAGTACCAGCTCGGCCAGATAGGGCAGCGTTTGGGCGACGGCTTCAGCCGCAATGGTGACGTAGTAATGCGCGTAATCGTGGCTGGTAGCGGCGTTGCTGACCCCGCCTTGGCTTTCGATGGCCCAGTCGAACTCGCCAGGTTGCAGGCGCTGCGTACCTTTGAACACCATATGCTCTAAAAAGTGCGCCATGCCCGACCATTCGAGCGGTTCTTTACCAGCGCCTGCATCAACCCACACATCTATCGTGACGGCGGGAGAGAGCATCTGTTGATGAATCACGGTGAGGCCGTTGGGCAATCGGGTGATGCTAGCCCCGCTTTCGGGTGGCTCGGCAGACGGATGAGTAGCGCGGTGAGAGGGTTTGAGTTGGCTCAAGAACAAAGCTCATTAAGAAATGGAGCGGAAGATGGCTTTAGCCTATGCTAACGAGATTTGTGGCGATTTCCTCATATTTGTTACTTGAGGTGCGCCGCCCTCGAATACCTGGAGTAAATTAACCTTGATGTCGTATGTTTTAGGAAGATATGAGCTTTTTGGCCCGTATTGAATCCTGTCTATGTCCTTAGATTGTGGCTGTGGTACTTTGGACTTAGATTTATCGGAGTGTGACTTATGTCACCTAGATACTAATGGCTATTACCTGACGTGATTGATTAATGAGCGGATTCGACTGACGCTCACAGGCGAGGCTATTGTTTAAAAAACCCTGAAATCTGAAGAAAACAAAAGAATTCCGAACGGTAGATGCCGATGCGATCTTATCTTGAGAGCATCAGGAGAGTGCGTTAGCCGTCTACAAAACAGAGCTTGTAAGGAGTAGAGACCTTGTGACGGAGATGATGGGAAAGACCAGCATTACCAGCATTTTTGTCGGCGGCGGCGAAATGGGGTTGTGTCTGCGATCGCACAACTGGGCCGCCACCCCCCTCGGCGTGATCGAAAGCTGGCCGCAAACGCTGCGCACATTGGTGAGCGTAGTGCTCGATGCGCCGCATCCGATGGCAATTTTTTGGGGGCAGGCGCTAACGACGCTCTGTAATGACGGCTACCGCAGCGCGCTCAAGGTAGAAGACCCTTTGGATCTATTGGCAAAACCTGGCCCGGTAGTTTGGGCTGAGTTTTGGGGATCTGAGGCGCGAGATGTTTTGCAGGCAACGGCTATGCGGGCGATCGCCACGGGCACCCCGTCTGGACTGGAGAATTTGCGAATGCTCGACTGGCAGGGCGATGGCCCAGAACTGGCCGAGCACCCGTTTTCCTACAGTCCGATTCGAGCCGAGTCAGGCAGAATTGAAGGGCTGCTTTGTGTCGGTAACCACCCAGTTAGACACCATCCAATCGGGCGCAATTCAACTGAGCGTCAGCGGCCAATAGAATCTACTGCGAACAGCGAACAGCGGTTCCGGCGCATGGTGGAATCCAATATGTTCGGGGCGATATTTTATAAGGCGAACGGCCAAATAATTTACGCCAACGACTACCTCTTAAACATGCTGGGCTATAGCGCCCAAGCAGTGGAGTCTGGCCAGCTTAGATGGGACGAACTGACCCCGACTGAGTTTGCGCCTTTAGATCGGCGGGCCATAAATCAGGTGAGGACTGAGGGCCGGTGTTTGCCATACGAAAAGGCGCTTTTGCATAAAGACGGGCGGCAAGTGCCGGTGCTCATCGTAGGGGCTTCATTACCAGCGCCGTTTGACAGCAATCAGGAAGGTAGCGCCTTCGTGCTAGATCTCACTGAGCTGAAGCGGGTAACCGAAGAGCGCGATCTCTTCTTCGAGCTGTCTCCCGATATGTTTGCAGTGGGTAGAAGCCGCGACGGTCAGCTAGAGAGTCACTTTGCCTACGTCAATCGAGCCTGGGAACAAGTTATAGGATTTACGCCAGAAGAGATGACGGCGCAGCCCTTTGTCGATTGGGTGCATCCTGACGACCAGGCGGCGACGATTGCCGCTGCGCAAAACATGTCGTTAGGCGGTAACCTGGCCAACTTTGAGAATCGCTATCGCTGCAAAGACGGCAGTTATAAATGGCTATCGTGGAACGTGGCTACGCTACCGGAGCAGCGTCAGTTTTATGCGATCGCCCGCGACATCACAGCCCGTAAAGAAGCCGCTGCCGAAAGGGAGAAGCTGCTAGCCAGAGAACAGGCCGCTCGCGAAGCCGCCGAACGCGCTAGCCGCATCAAAGACGAATTTTTGGCCGTGGTCTCTCATGAGTTGCGATCGCCACTAAACCCAATCGTCGGCTGGTCGCAGCTCCTCAAACGCGGCCTCAGTTCCGAAAAAACCAAGCTAGCGCTCGATACCATCGAACGCAACGCCAAGCTTCAGGTACAGCTCATCGGCGATTTGCTCGACATCTCCAAGCTGCTAAGCGGCAAGCTCAGCCTAAATGAAGCACCGGTAGACCTAAGCGCCATCGTACCCAACGCGCTAGAAACGGTGCAACAAGACGCCGAGGCAAAATCTATTCGGATAGAAACCGACTTGAGCGCTTGCCCGGTGGTGGGCGATGCGGTGCGCTTGCAGCAAGTAGTGTGGAATTTGTTAACCAACGCGGTCAAGTTCACACCCGAAGGCGGACGCGTGACGGTACGGCTGTTTGCCGAGGCCAATTCAGCGGCTGACGCAGCCGAGGCCGTCATCAAAGTGATCGATACGGGCAAAGGCATCAGCGGTGAATTTTTGCCCTACGTATTTGAGCATTTCCGCCAGGAAAACTACGCCACTACCCGACAGTTCGGGGGGTTGGGGCTAGGTCTGGCCATCGTTCAGCAAATCGTGGAAATGCACAGTGGCACCGTTGCCGTTGATAGCTCCGGCGAGGGGCGAGGGGCAACTTTTACCGTCCGTTTACCGCTGGTTCCGATGCTCAACGCCCCACTCCCGGCAGTCTCAATACCCAATGAAGGCGATCTCAGCGGCGTCCGCATTTTGCTAGTCGAAGACGACCCCGACTCGCAAGAGATTAGTCTCTTTGCACTAGAGCTAGCCAATGCCACCGTCATCGCTGTTGCTTCCGGCTCAGCCGCCCTCGAAGCCTTTGACACCGGCGGCGTTCCAGACATCTTAATTAGCGATGTGGGAATGCCTGATATGGATGGCTATGAGCTAATATCGCGGATTCGCCAGCGGCTACAGGCCGAAGGTCGAGATGTGAGAGCGATCGCCCTCACCGCCTATGCCGGAGAAGGCGACGAACAGCGCGCTCTCGACGCAGGCTTCCAGCGCTACCTCACCAAACCCGTTGATCCAGACCGGCTGATTCGCATCGTCAGAAGCCTATTAAACTAAACGCAAAAAATCCCTGCCCATAAGGACAAGGATTCGTAGTTCGACCGCAGCGCCGTCTTACCTCAGTTTTTGACCTGGGGTAACCAGGTGGACATCTCGGCTATCGGCTTATAGTTTCCGAGTACAAGCTCGGTATACTGCCGCCAAAGCATCTCAACATCCGTTGAAGTAAAAAACATAGATCAGAAAACGTTGTTGGCAGTCACCAACGCCGTAGCCAGAACTGAGCACATCATAGCGAACCTTTGCCCCTTACAGACAAGGGGTAATCCATACAGAAGGATGACGGATATTCGCCCCACTCATCAAATATTCTGAAGGCCCGAAGATATCAGACCCGGCTAATACCATAGACGCTCGACAGAGGCGATCAGGCTATCCAGGTCGGCGCTACCGGTTGAAGCGTCTGTGAGAATCGTCACATGGCCAAGCTTTCGGCCTATTCTCGATTGTCTTTTGCCATACCAGTACACCTGGGAATTGGGAATCTGCGCTAGGGCTGCGCGTTTGTCTGCGTAGTCGCTTTCGGCGTCTTCGGTGCCGAGTAAGTTAATCATGACTGCGCCTGGGCTAGTCAGTTCAACGCTGCCCAACGGTCGATTGGAGACGGCTCGGAGCTGCTGCTCGAATTGCGACGTGACGCAGGCGTCTAGGGTGTAGTGGCCGGAGTTGTGCGTTCGTGGAGCAATTTCGTTAATGAGCACTTTGCCGTCTGAGGTGAGAAATAGCTCAATGCCGAAGATGCCGACGACGTTGAGGCTGTTGACGAGTTTTTGGGCGATCGCCCGCACTTCATCCACCACCGATTGCGCCACCCTAGCCGGAGCAATTACCCGCCGACACACCTGATCAATCTGCTGCGTTTCGACGACGGGATAAACCGCTACGGTGCCTGAGCGATCGCGCGCCACCATCACCGCCAATTCTTTCTCAAACGGCACAAACGCTTCTAGCAATACCGGCTGATAGCCCAAGTCTCTCCAGGTAGTTTCAACCGCTTCGAGCGTTTTAAGAATAAATGTGCCCTGACCGTCGTAACCATGGCGGCGAGTTTTCAACGCTAAGGGTAGACCAACAACTTTGACTTTCTCTTTAAGTGTAGGCAGATCTGTTTTGTCGGTGAGAGTTTTAAAAGTCGGGGAGGGGAGGCCAATTTGACTGCAATAATGTCGCTGATCGTATTTGTCTAGTAGGGGAGCTAGGCAGTCTAGCTGGGGATAGAAGGTGATGCCGGTTTGGGTGAGCGATCGCAAAGCAGGCAAATCTATAAACTCATTTTCGAAAGTAATGACATCGCAGTCAGCGGCCATTTCTTTTGTGATATTCGCGTCTGCGACGGGGCCAAGGAAGGTTTTTTGAGCAATAGAACAAGCCGGATCGTCTGGCTTTGGCGTTTGCACCACCAGGTCAACGCCTAGCGATTTAGCCCCGGCTGCCATCATCCAGGCGAGCTGCCCACCACCAATAACGCCTATTCGCTGTGTATTCGAATGCTCTGTAACCATGTCCATTCCTTTTGCTGCCATCTTCTGAGATTTGTTTGCTACATTTAGATCTAGCCATCAGAAGAGCGATCGCCATGAAAGTAGTTAATCTTAGTAGAGATGGGGACAGCCTCAAAGCCTTACTAGATAGCGTAGCCGATGACGCTGACTACGCCATAGTCACACGGCCTGACGCAGCAGATGCAGTTGTTATGTCACTAGATTATTTCAATAGCTGGACAGAAACTATTCACCTGTTAAAGTCGCCTGCTAATGCCGCTCACCTTAGAGCGTCGATAGCTGAATATAGAAGCGGACAAACGATAGAAAGAGCCTTAATAGATGAGTGATAGAAAGCTATCTTGGACGAATGAAGCCTGGGATAGCTACATTTACTGGCAAAGTCAGGACAAAAAGACACTTAAGAGAATCAACAAGCTGATTAAAGCCACAAAAAGTTTGCCTTTTGAAGGCATTGGCAAGCCTGAACCGCTAAAGGGTGAATTGTCAGGCTTATGGTCGCGCCGAATTGACGAGGCTAACCGTCTTGTTTATGCCGTAGGTGATGATTGCATCGAGATCATCTCGTGTCGCTATCACTATTAAGGAAATATCAATTGGAGGGTTCAACCATGAAAGCTGAGATCAGGCCACCCGCGATCGCTCATTCGCCATTAGAACAGCGAGTCCGACTCGAAGGCGTTAGCTGGCAGCAGTACGAGTCCTTGCTCTCTACGCTCAGCGAAGACTTTCCAGCGCTACGACTGAGCTACCTGTGCGAAACCTTAGAAATTATGACGAATTCTCCGCTGCATGAAGAGCTAAAGACTCTAATCGGGATGCTGATCGAAGCTTACTTTCAAGAAACCCGCACTCGCTTTCATGGTATTGGCTCAGCTACTTTTCGTAAGGCTACTAAGCAGCGAGGGCTAGAACCAGATGAATGTTACTGCATCGGTGAGAGAAAGGAACTTCCAGATCTTGCAATTGAAGTCGTTCTTAGCAGCGGTGTCGTCGATAAATTAGCTATATACGAAGGCTTGGGTGTTGCAGAAATATGGGTATGGGAAGCGCAAAAGTTCACCTTGTATCACCTTCGCCCAGACGGATACGAACAAATTGCTAGCAGTGAGTTACTTCCTGATTGCGATATCAATTTGCTTGCTCAGCATATTCAACCCCAAAACCAATTCGATGCGGTGATGGACTACAGAGACAAACTGAGACAACAATCATAGAAAACCTTACTCTAAACCACCTCGAAACTAATGCCGTTCTGCTTAAGTAATTGGTACTTCTGCACATCGAACTGATAGAGTTGTGCTGCCCGGTGTGCTACGCCAGTCTCCTTTCTCCCGGTGTCGATTAGCAAATCCATCTTCAACAACTTTTTGCGAAAGTTCCGCTTGTCGATCTCTCTTTCTAAAATCTGTTCGTATAGTCTTTGCAACTGAGAGAGGGTAAAAGTCTCTGGTAACAGCTCAAAGCCGATGGGTTCATAGCGAATTTTTCGCCGCAGTCGCTCTACTGCATAGCCTAAAATTTCTGTATGGTCAAAGCCTAATTCTGGCAAGTCCGATAGCTCGAACCACTGGGCGTCGGTGGCGGCTTGCAAAGGGTGACGCTGCAAACTGACGAGGGCGTAGTAGGCCACCGAAACAACGCGATCGCGCGGATCTCTATCCACCGCCCCAAAAGTATAAAGCTGCTCTAAAAACACGTCGGCCACGCCAGTTTCTTCCTGTAGCTCGCGTATGGCCGCCGCTTCCACCGATTCTTCTATTTGTACAAAACCCCCTGGCAAAGACCAATCGCCTGCGAAAGGGGGCAGCTTGCGCCGAATCAACAGTACCTTAAGCGAAGAGGCGCTGGCTTCGTAGCCAAAGATAACGCAGTCTACTGTGAGGGCAGGGCGGGCGTATTCGTAGGTGTAAGCCATGCTGGTGGTGAGGGATTGACGTTTTGCGTTTGGATTCGCTATAACAATAGCAGGTTAGTGTTTATTTTACACTAAGTCAATTTTAGGTCAGTATTAAAGATTGGAAGGCAAAATATGTTAGGCGCGATCGCAGGCGACATCATCGGATCGGTATACGAATTCAATTCTGTGAAGCACAAAGACTTTGCGCTATTTACGGATAAAAGTGCCTTTACAGACGACACCATTCTCTCGGTTTGCCGTGGCCGAAGTGATTCTGAAAGGCGGCAGCTACGGTGAAGCGATTAAGCGCTATGCACAGGCTTATCCCAACCCAGTCGGCAGCTACGGCGCGAGGTTTCAGCAGTGGGCGGTTTCTAGCACAATGGAGCCTTACAACGGGAGCACGTCATTCTCTGCGTAGAGAAAAAGTAAGCTAGAAGCAGGTACTTCTA
>QBMC01000193.1 GCA_003242035.1 Nodosilinea foveolarum
GGTGGGGGTGAGGTGGGTGAAGAAGGTGGGATTTAGACGGGGGTCGTTGGGTTTGCTCCAGGTGTCGGTGGTGAAGGTGGGGGAGAAAGTGTCGGCCCAGAGGGGGGCGTAGTGGGTAGTGAGGCAGTTGAGGGTGAGGGTGCGAATCCGCAAAGCAGACTTAAGAGCAAAGCTTTCTGGGGTGAGAGGTAATAGGCGCAGAATGTTCTGGTTGGCATGACCCATTCCGGTTGTTTTCACAAAGAAATCTACTGGAATGCTGACACCCATTGCCAGGTAATCGATAGTATTAATCTGTTCTTGAAAGCATGTAGCGATACAGGTATTTATGTGACCCACTTCTTTTGGTAAGAGCATTGGAATGAACGTTCGTTCACCCGACTGGCTCAACATCTCTCGACTGACAACTCTGTAAAACTCAGTGACAGGTTGTTGGGTGCCCCAGGGAACGGTGGGGGTGCGGCGCTGGTATTCTACGGGGTCGCAGTCGGGGACGTAGTTAGTGCGGGGAAGATAGTCGTTAGGGAGGGTGGTGAGGTCGAGGACATCGTAATGGCTATTAAGCTCACAAACCTCTCGCGGAGTTTTATTTAGTGGATTTCCAGCAAAAAAATGCGGCCCAGAAAGAATTAGCTCACGGGAAGATTCTGGGAATTGAGTGCTGCGTCGAATAGTTCTATCCTTCTGAGCCTTCGTCTCGTCAAACATGACTGTCGCCCAGTAGGAACTATCTATATCTTCAAGCCGCTGATTTTCTTGACTGAATTTCTGCAATACACTCACTAGATTTTTAGCATGTAAAGCAGGCAGTCTAGCTTCTTCAGCTTTCGTACTTTGAGAATCATATAGGCTAGAGAAAAGGCTAAGAGTCTCCAAACCAACTCGTGCTACTCTTTGGGAATGACC
The DNA here is from genome assembly GCA_003242035.1 of Nodosilinea foveolarum. GTDB lineage: Bacteria > Cyanobacteriota > Cyanobacteriia > Phormidesmidales > Phormidesmidaceae > Phormidesmis > Phormidesmis foveolarum. The sequence continues at coordinate 907 of QBMC01000193.1, forward strand.
AGCAGTCTCCCATTCTCCTTTGTCATTTTTAATGCCTGGAATGATGTAACTTGTAGATGACTCAAAACATTCATCCACGGTTTTAGGAGTATAGAGATTGGAGATGTGATCGAAATTAATAGGGGTTTTCAGATCGTTTCTACTTTTGGAATGGATATTAATGCTAAATTTAGCGTGATGATCAACATCTTTGAAGAGATTTAATTCGTTTGAGAATTGAAAATGACTCTTCAATATTTTGTAAATCTCTTGGCGAAGAAACCCTCCTTTGGATTCGTCATATACACCTTCAGGGTGAAGAAACCCTAGTGCTCCTTCCAGATTTAGAAATGTCCACGCCTGTGGTAGAAAACACTTATACAGGTTTGATTTGATTCCCTTCAAAACAGAATAATTCTGTTTTGCTCCTAGAAATCTTTGTGTGCCATCTGCTTCTTCAAATTCCTGTAGATAATCTGCCTGTAAGCCGGGATAAGTAGCGAACAAATTTTCTCTTTCTATAGCCAGCTTGCTTGCAGAAAACTTCCGCAGTTCTAACATCGGATTGTAATCACCTAAAATCCCACCTTCTTGCCATTCCACCTTCACCCAAGGCGGATTCCCCACCATTAGATCAAATCCACCGCGCTCGTAAAAAATATCCGCAAACTCCAGCTCCCAATGGAAAAACCGCTGCTGCTCCGCAATCTCATCCACCAGCCGAATCCGAGGCGAAAATCGCTTGAGCTGAGTCAGATTTACAAACTTGTGCTTCTCTAAAATCGTCTGGATCGAATCTTCCGTCTGCGTCTCGGGAAACAACGGCAGCTCAGCCTGACTCGGCATTACCATCTCCGTCTCACCCAAAATCGCCCCCACCTCCTGCAAAAACTCCTCTGTCGTCGGCAACAGCTCCGCCTCCGCAATCGGCCAAAACCACAGCGCACACCAATAATCCATCACCAGCTTCAGCCGTCGATAAGGGGTCGCATTCAAAATCCCCTGCGACAGCTTCTCCTGCTCATGAATCTTGTCCTTTTGATCCAGCGGCACCGCCTGCCCCGCCGCCACATCACAACCTTCCTGCCCCCACACCGCCAAATAATCCGAAGTCCGCGCCCGAATCTGCGCCAAATCGTGCGTATAGTCCAGCCATAAAGCATGAATCCGCAGACTCAACCGCGCCGCATAGTCCGCCTGCTCGCTCGTCAGCTCAGATTTTGCAAACCCCTTCTGCCACTCCCTAATCTGCGCAATGGCCTCTGGCTCCATCTCCTTAATCACCTTATCGGTGTAGTTCGCCATCCCCGGATCGCCCAGCAAAAAGTGAAAGATCCCACCCTCCGGCAAATCTTGATCCAAAGGAATCCGCGTCGGCTCGCTCTCATGCCAAGTCGCCTTTGCCTTTTTGCTACCCGTCACCTGCCGCCGCTCATACACCTGCCGTCGCGCCCCAATTAGCGAATTCCCACAGTGCAACTGCAACCCAAACCACGGCACAAACACCCGCTGCGCATCTTCCGGGTCGCCATAAATAGAATTCAGCCACAGCGACACCTCCGCTAGCTCCATCGCAATCGGATTCTTATCAATGCCAAACACCGCGCGATCGGCTAGCCACATCTTCACCTTCTGCCGCTCAATCGCCACCCGCTCATGCGGAATCCGCTCATCCAGCTCCCGCTGCTTCAGCTCCAAATACGCCTCCGAAAGCTGATCGATCACCTCATTCAAAAAGGCCGCACTGCCCATCGCTGGTTCGCATACCGTCAGCGCCAAAATATCATCCGCCGACTTATCCGCCAGCAGCTCCTTCAGCGCATACTTCACCAAACACTGCGTCAGCGACTGCGGCGTGTAATAGCTCGCACTTTTTTTGCGATCACGCCCCTTCAGCCGAAACAAAAAGCTGCCCTTTTCATGCTTACGCGGCGTCTCCCCCGTCTCTGGGTCAGCCACCAGCTCCTCCGGCTTAAACTCATCCAGCCGCGCCTTCGGCACAAAATACCCGACTTCCAGCTCACTGCGAACCGCCGCTTCCTTCGCCGGTTTCACCTCATACAAATCTTCTTCAGCAAAAAAGGCAGACAGCGAAAGCAGCCCCTCATACACCTCACCGAGCTGATTCACCCCAAGCTGCGCATAGCTAATCCGCCCGCGCCGCTTCCCCTTCCCCAACCGAGAAAGCGACATCAGCTCCAACACCTGCCGCAGCACCTGATTGCTAAACTTCACCCCGTTCAACATCGGCGTCCGCCTGGGGTCAAACAAGTGACTCTTTAGCGCCGGTAAATGAAACGTGTCGTAAACCACCGAAGACTGCACCGCGCTCAAATCAAGCTGCTTTTCCTTCAGTACCGGGTAGCCCTGCCACAGCAAATCAAACAGCCGCTGAATGCAAATGTTGATGTAATGTCCATTCTCATCCGCCGAAGTCGTCAGCTCCGTTTGCTCCAAATCTCTCAGCCCTTCTAAGCTGTAGCCCTCACGATAAATATCCGACCCCATCGGCGCATAGCCCAGCTCAGGCCGCGCCTCAATGTAAAAAATAAACAGCAGCCGATACACATAGCGCAAACACTCCGCCTTTAGCTGGTCAGGATTAATCTCCGACTTCCCCTGCGCCTGCTGCACCGAACTCGAATACACCCGCTTGCGCTGCACCTCACGGCGATATCGCATCGCCTCATTACCCAACAGCTCAATTGCCTGTCGCAACGCGAACTTCAGATCCTCCGAAACGCTGTAGGCATGGCGATGACTATTCTCATCTAGCTCATCGAGCAGCGCACTGCCTTCCTTTGGGCAAATATGCCCGCAGTGCAGTAGCGTATCCGCCGCCAGCAGCGCACTCGGATCTTTCTCCTGCAACAGCTTTTCCAGGTCAAACCGCAGCAGCCGCGAAGCACTCCACTTATGCCGCTCAATCAGCACAATTTGATCCACACTCAGCAAAATCACCCAGCGCGGCGGCAGCTCTTGAGCAAACACCGCCATCGTCAGCAAATCTTCTAGCGTATCGTCAGCCGTTACCTGTGAGTCTTCATAAGCAACCGGCAACCCCGCATACTGCAACGGACTCAAGCCCAAAGACAGTACATCGCTCGGCTCGCCCGATTCATTGAAGCCCTCCATCACCCAAAGCCCGTCTCGGCGATCCACCTCTGCCACCACCGGCAGCGCATAGCCCGACTCCATCGACTTCACCTGAGGCCGCCAGTCGTAGCCCAAAATCTCCAGCAGCTTTTGAAAAAACTCTCGCTGACAGGCCAGCTTTTCTGAGGGTTCTAGCCTTCCGAGCAGCGTATCCTTTAGCCGAAAATAATCCTGCCGCAGACTTCCTAATGACTTTACCGAGGCTTGATCGTCAGCCTCTTCTTCTAAAACCACAGACTCATCAGTCAACGCTTCTAATTGTTCTAATTTCAGCGCCTCTCTCTGGTCAGCTTTTAGCTTCACAAATGTCTTCAGATCGCCCGCTAAAATAGCGCTGAGATAGTGCGCAGAGTAAAATTCGTTGACGTTCGCAATGCCTTTTAATACCATTTGTTTTACCCCTCTGTATTGTTTGTGGGTAAAACATCGTTTACTAGCACTGCGGCTAGACGAACGTAAGGCTGAGCCTCCGTCGTCATCGATAGCTCTACCCAGTCTTGGTGGTCTTTGAAAACGCGCTCAATGTGCGATCGCTCTCTCAGCTCTTTCTGTTGCTTAAACGTGTCGGCACGTTTATCGGCTTCTAACCGAATCTCTAGCTGCTGTAAGTGGCGATCGCGCAACCGCTCCAACCGCGCACTCTGCTCGGCCAATTTCTCCGCTAGCACCGCTTCACATTCCCGATGCTCCTTCTGCAAATACCGCTGCGCCTCACTCACCGCCTGCGCCCGTAGCGGCCATAAGTTATCCAGCGGAAACTCACCCGGATTTGGCCAAGATCTTGTCCCTAAGCCCGTGCGTTCCACCGTGCGCTCAAACGACTCAATCCACTGAAACTCACCCGCTTGAAAAATCACCGACAGCCAGCGCGACATCACCGGCACCCCGCGCTGATTCGGAAAGCTACCAAACAGCACAAAGGTGGCCTCCTGCGGCATCAGCCCTTCCCCGAGCTGAATTACCGGCGCTTCATGTCGCCCAAAGCGAAACAGGTTGCGGTCATTCAGCCATTCCACCAGCGGATGCAAATCCCACAGGTACTGCTTAGCGGGCCAAGTATCTTCCTCTCGCCGCGCGGCCTCCATTGCCTGCATGATGACTTCAGGGCGATCGCTCAAATGCAAAATGCCCGTGTCAGGAACAATCTGTTTAGGCAGTCGCTTATACCGCCGCTCTAGCTCAGGCGGTAGCTGTAGCTCAATAAAGCGCTCCGCTTCATTAATAGAAAGATTTTCAGGCAGAGACTCAAGGCTTTGCAGCGAAGCTCTGGCAAACTCAAAAGTAGAAGGAAACAGGCTCAGCAGTTTACCTTGCTCTACGGGCGAAGGACTAACCTGCTCAGCTTCTTCTCCCTCCTCCTCTGCTTCCTCAAACCAGTCAAAAATACTGCCCTCACCGCCGCTAGTTGCATTACTCTCAAGCTGATTGGAGAAATCATCGGCAGAAACGCCCGATTCAATTGCCTGAGCGGTTACAGTCTCTTCGGCATGGGCATCAAAGACGCCCATAAATACGGACGGGTCACCAATATTTTTGACCGCCTGCTCATCTTTTTCCAACAGAACTTTGATAATCCGCTCCACCTCATCCATCCGAGACTGCTTAGAGCGAGTTAGCAGATAGCGAATTTGAGGCTGGCAGGTCTGCCCGTAGCGGTCAATTCTCCCGTTCCTTTGTTGTAGGGTCATCAATGACCACGGTGCTTCAAAATGAATTAGCCGATGGCTGAGATAGTGCAGGTTCAAACCCTCAGAGGCTACCTCAGTGGCCAGCAATATACGAATTGGCGAGCTTTCCTGACCGAAGGCTTCCACGATGCGAGTTTGATCTACATCCGCCATACCGCCATCTAACGTGGCGATCGCGCCTGCTTTTAGCCCTAGATCCTTCGCCAAATGTTCCTTTAAGAACCTCAGCGTATCCAACCGTCCCGTAAAAATAACCAGCCGGTCTTTGGCATCCTTTCCCTGCCAGCCAAAATCTTGCCGAATCACGCTCAGTAGCTTTTGATACTTAGAAAAGTCAGAGACTTCAACCTGCTCTAAAGCCGCCTGCAACTCTGCAAGTTGTTCAATGTCTTGTTCTATACCTCGGTCATTCTCACCGCCCTTTGCTGCTAACCGGCCAATCCGATTTTTCACCGTTGCCAAACAAGCCGCCGGACTAGACAGCATCGCCTTCAGCAGCGTCGTTTTAAACAAGTGCCCCGCCTGACGATGGCTATCAATACTGCAAAACTTCAGCCCGTTCAAACATTCAAAAACCCGCTCTTCCGCCTGCGATGCCTGCGCCTCTACTGCCTCTACCTGGCGCTCCGGCACATGCTGCTTCAAGTCTTGCAGCACATCCTTCTTAAAGCGGCGAATATACAGATCGCGAATGTCTTCCTTGGTGTAGTCGGCTTCGTCTGCGATCGCCGTCGCATCCAGCATATTCATCAAACTGGCAAAGCTAGCAGCCTTGCCGTCGTGAGGCGTCGCCGACAGTAAAATTAGCGTATCCGAACAGGTTGAAAGCCTTTTGGCCAAACGCGATCGCTGCGAAGCTCCATGCCCTCGCCTAGCGACGTTATGGGCTTCATCAATAATAATGATGTCCCAGTGAGCCTCTTCCAGATAGCCGCGATACTCTCTATCCTGCTTCAGCGTATCTACAGAGATAATCGCCCGGTCGTAGTAATGAAAAGGATTGTGGTTTCCCGGTATCCGCGTCCGAATCCGCTGAATCGTCGTCGAATCGAGCGGCACCAGCGGAATCGTAAACCTAGCCCAAAATTCTTTTTGGAACTGAGTCAGCATCGCTTTGGTCGTCACCACCAAAATGCGCCGTCCGCGCCCGCGCCGAATCAGCTCAGAGGCCAGAATGCCGCACTCCAGCGTTTTACCCAAACCCACCGCATCGGCAATCAAGATCCGCTGTCTGGGCATCTGTAGCGCATCGTAAGCAGGCCGAAGCTGGTACGGCAGCAAATCCATCGCCGCCTGAGATCCGGTATATATCCGTCCATCATCAGGAGCCGTTTGCCTGAGCTGCGCCTCTAGAAACAATAAGCTGTGTCGATAGCCAGCCGATCCATCCGAAACCAGCGCCGTTTCTTCTGGCAGCAATATTTGTAAGTTATCTTGCTCTAGCTCTTGAAGAAACCGGGCTGATTTGCCTCGGATAAACTCAGATACGCCGATGGCTTCGATTACGCGATCGCCCGCAGAAGAGAGAGACGAAGACTTAACTAACCATTCAGCATCGCGGCAGACAATTCTAGCACCGGGGGCAGTTACATCAGGCATGGAAAATAGACGATAGGTAAAAAGGTAGAAAGCAGCGGAATAAGGCTCGGAAAGCCTGACACAGCTTGCCCAAGGAGGAAGTAAATATGCATAGAAAAGAGGTCAGATCGGGATAGAACGAGAGAATTTACCCGACTGTCTGTTCTGTTTAGCTAGACCAATAGGCGCAAAAATACTGAGAGAGAAATAAATCGCGACAGTATAAAATTGCGAACTTTTTCATTCTAGACAGCCCTAAATATGCAAATGCAGCAAGATCGTCTCAGTGAACAGAATCGTGGAGAGACTGGAAAAAATTGGCGCGAATGAAAATGTTATTTTTAGAGCGAGTTGGCCTGTACATGAAGCTTACCTGTAGATACATCCTCTCTCTTCCGCTCTGCGCTCTAAGACACGGACATTATCTGTTAACAGCAACGAAACTTGATGGAAGCTTGCTGCCTTCTTCACACTAGATAGGACAGACTAAAAACGGTTCAAAACAGCGGCAATATAGCAAAAATCTAGACATAGAATTGCTCCGGATGAACAGCCGCATTTGAGTACTAGAGCATCTTGTGTAGCTCCAAAACTCTGAAGCAAATGCCCAAATTTATATAAGATAGCTCGGAGGCATTTTACGGTTACGCAGCGACTATCTAACAGTTTGTGGTAGTGCATTAATGTAAAGGATAGAGGAAAATAAGGCATAGCTGTTGCACCTTC
>QBMC01000194.1 GCA_003242035.1 Nodosilinea foveolarum
CTCTAGCCATGTCACTTCAGCCAAACATAAACTCTTCACTTTGGCTGGATCGTCTGTCTGTACTAAGCGCAAAAGCAGATCGCAGATGCGGCTCTGAATCTTGCCGTTTGACTTGCCTAACTTTGCATAGGGGCGGAAAGTATCGGCGGTGATGGGTTTAACGACTTGAGTAGGCATAGTGATCAGCTCTTGTTTCCTAACTGCACACAGACACACTTATAAGTGTGTATCCGCATGTATGTGTATCCGTGTATCCGTGTTTATGTATTGGGTGGTAGACCAAATTCCTTTATCAGCGCGGCTGTAGCGATATCAGTCATCGTTTTACCCTGTAGCTTTGCCTGCCCTGCCCACCATTGCCGGTGTGACTTACGGACATTCATTGTAAATGTCACAGTGGGGTCATCGGACTTGGCGGCTGCTTCGGCATCTGCTTTGGCCTTGCCTATGCCGTACTTGCCTTTTTTATCAGCCATCTGTCAGCAGCTCCAAAACTTCATTTCCTAGCGATTGATAATCTAGCCACGCCATGCGATCGCGACCTGTTAAATCTCGAACGGCGACACCTGCGAGTACAGCTTTCGGTATTCCGATTGAGCGGCGTATCTTAGTATTGAAAACCGGGATATCTGCCTCTCTAAGCTCAGCCTGCATTGACTCACCATCAAGGTTTGGTTTCGGCGGATTGATAGCAATCAGCGCCCGGTAGTTTGAGCCAGCTAGCACAGCGGCGATTTGAAGCATCGGCAACAATGAAAGTGGATCGGGAATCGTCGGAAGGATTAGCAGGTCAGAACCATTTTTTAACTCCTTCACGTCGCGACTATCGGGTCTAGCCGGTGAGTCACAAACGATAAAATCGTTGCCGCCTATCGCTTTCATTGACCCCTTTTGGTCTACGACTTTGAAGGGTAATTTTCCTTTCTCAGCCCACGAAATCGCGCTTCCGTTTGGGTCACCATCGATCAAAAGCGTCTGGCCCAATTCGCTAAAGAACGTGGCTAGATGGATGGCTGTTACCGTCTTTGAGACGCCGCCTTTATAGCCTGAGACAGAGACTACTTTCATGAGTCATCAGTGCATCTGTGCATAGTGGTTTAAGTGTGTAAGTGTATCCGTGTATATGTGGCTAGAGCATACCGTAGAAACGGGCACTCTTGACCACACATCACGGCGGCAAAATAGAGCATCCAGAATATCAAGATTGCTTAGATTTGATGGGCTTCTATGAGGTTTACTGCTCGCCAACTAACGGCGTTGTCAAAGGCGCTATCAGCGAATGAATCGTGATGGCTTGCGTGTTTACAATCGTGGCAATCGTGGCAATCGTGGCAGCAATCATCAAAGAAGCCAACAGCTAATCGCTGATTAGATAGACTCTGAACTTTCCTTTTGAGGCGCAGTCTTCCGTCTTACACGTCATCTCTAGCGAGCTGTCAGACTTGCGAACGCGCCAAGCCTTAGCCGCTTTCGACGACTCGCCACAGTGCGGACAGTTGGCCCCGACTGCTTTCAAATCGAGCTGGCGCAGCACTGGCGCACTTTCACCGCTGCGACCAAACCAGCGCACGTCTGGCGCAATCTGGCGCACCCCTTGCGCACCCTTTGCGACGTTTGCCGCCAATTTGCGCGAGTCTTTGTCTATAGAGCTTTCAGAGATTTCAGCAGCGTTTTTAGCGCTACCCCCCGGTCTAGCAGTTTTTGGCGCTTTGGCTGTGCTGGCGCATGGGCGTAAGTCTGCTTTTTTAGGCGCTGGGTTGAGCGAGCCGAACGGCGGCAGCTCGTAGAAGATGACGGGCTGATTTGGCACTTTGACTGCGCAATATCTAACCGCTTCAGCATCCTGACTACGACCGCTGGCTATCAAGCCCAATGCCTTATTTTTAGCGTTGCAGTAATCACTAATCAGCAGGCGCTTGTCCTCCATTTTCTTTTTATCGTCAGCCGAGACGCCCTGCATTTTGTCGATAAACGTTCGGGCATTTTCGCCGATAGCAATCTGAACCAAATTATTCATATCGCTGTGAGTCATGCCAGTGAAAACAGTCACAGCGTCCGACTGACCTAATAGGGCGATACCGATACCGTAATGGCTACCTCTTTTGATGATTAGCTCGATAGCGTTGATAGCTTCGATGCTGCCAATAATCAGCGTATCTACTTCGTCAAAAACGTGAAATTGGAATCTATCAGGACGGCTTTTTGTGCCGTTAGACATTGCCTCTAGATCCGCACCTAGCTGAATTAACGCAGCCAGACATTCTTCATCGCCACTGCTGACCTGCGGCAAGGTCATGTGAGCTTTGAGCGAGTTCGTGACCGGGTTATGAAAATACAAATCGGCGTTCAATTGACCGGCGATTGAATAAGCCAGTAGCTCAGAGGTAGGCGATTTACCTGATTCAGACCCGCCCGTAATTCTTGACCGTTGCCAGCTCGCACTGTTGCGGGCAAACACATCAGCAGACTTCAGCAGCCTGCATATATCTTTCTCAGAGACTGGTTCAACGTGACCTTGCGGAATCACAAACTCAATGAAGCCGGTCTTATTGTTGTGCCGAACTTTCGGCAAGCCGTCACAGCGCATCGCGATTCTTAGCTGATGAATATGCTTAGCCATATCCTCAGCCGTGCCAGTGAACGCCGTACAGGGTTGATAGCTGTAGATGTCGTTCGCGCCTGATTCAGCAATGTTCATCCAGTGCATTCGATAGCCGTGATTGTTACCGTTACCGTCTTTTAGCCCGTGAATGAACGACTGAATGTGATTAGCCCTGCGGCCTTGCGCTGAGTCTATAGGGCAGTGCTTAGGCGCTTGCAGTCTTGAGTTTTCTTCCTTCAAGGCGGAACGTTCTAGCGACTCACGGCGCAAACTTTCAGCCAGACTCAGCACCTTTACGTCTACCCTGCTGTTTTCCTTTTCATACTCGCTCGCGACAGCTTGACCAGCAGCATCAGCCGCGAGCAGAACGCGGCGCTGCAAATCGGCCTTAACTACCTCTAGATGCTGCTGATACTCACCAAACTCAGCGCGAACGTGTTGAGCATCGGCGCGGGCTTTCTGAGCATCAGCGCAGGCGGCATTGGCCTCACCGCGAGCATTGTCTAGTTCAATCTGCTTTTCTAGGATGGCTTTATCAGATTGTGACTGATAGAAGACTTTGGCATCAGCTAGTGCTTTCTCATGAGATGCGGTCGCCTTCTTTAACTTCAACTCAGCAGCATCAGTCTGTCGGTTTGCCGTCTTCAGTTTGGACTCAGCTTCGCGAATCTTGTTACGAGCATCGGTTTCTATGCGGCGTTTTTGCGCCTCAACCTCGCGCTGTATTCTCTGAGTCGCGGCATTGTCGCAACGTTGTTTGTAGGTAGTCTCTAACGCTTTTAGATGCGCTTCGCGGCCCTGCAAACTGATTTCTTGCTGCTGGCTAGCTAGATCTCTATCGGCTAGCTTGCGGCCTAAGTCATCAGCCAGGGCTTTGCTTCTCGTCGCCAATGCTCGCAGCTCACCCGTTTTTTGCTCTGTCGCTACAGACAAAGCAGCAGCGCCCATAAATGCAAACGTGGCATTCTCAGCCGTCCGTCTGGCACCGGCGCTAGGAAGGAACAACGCGAGCAGGGCTGACAGCAATATTGAAGCCATCAGCCCTGAGTAAAGCTTACGAGCGCTTGCTAGGCGCAGAATGGTAGATAGCATCTCTGCCTGCGAGTCTGGATGCTTGCGGGCTTTGTAGCGCATGATGGATAGATCCTCTGATGTGGGGATAGACGGCGGCTGAGTCACGACCTCAAACCGCCGTCGCCAGGAAATAGACTAGATAACGTTTTCGTAGCTGCCATCAACACCGGCAGCCTTTAGCGCGGCATCGCGGGCGCGTAGCATCTTGGTTTCAGTAGAGCTGCGAATCGCTTCGATGTCGGCAACCGTGCCCTGTATGATGGCTTCTGTTTTCTCCATCTCTAGCTGAATGACGTTGAACTCGCGGCTGTTCAGAACCTGCTGAGTAACGCCCTGTAGCGCTAGCCCTAACGTCTTCTCATCTATGAGCTTGCCGCGCTCAGTGCTCATAATCAGGCGCTTGCCCTCGTTGGCAACGTCCTGAGTCAGCACGTCACGCTTAGCCAGATTGAACCGGGATTTCTCACTGATAACGGCGGTTTCTGTGATGACCAAATTGGTTTCAGCGTTTTGCTTTTCTGCCAGCTTTAGCCGGTGGCGATTGCTCAGCCCTGCCATTACTTCGGTGGACTCTTCGAGCGTTAAGCCCGGTTGCTGGCTGGCTTCGATGGCATCGGCAAACATATCTGCCTCAGCATCAAAAACAGCGTCTCTAGCGTCGTAGGCGGCAACCTCAGCGTCCTCTAGCTCAGCCGTGAGCTTTGAGACAACCTCTTGGGCGATCGCGCTGTAGTCTTCTGTCTGGAAATCAAAGTCGGGTATAGCCACTGGCTTTATCCTCTGTAGTTTGAGCGGTTTGGAATTGAGCGGGAACTACACTCTCACGCGGCGCTAGGTTGATATCGAATCGCAGAAATTGACCGATAAAAATGCCAATGACCAGCCAGAATGCAGCCTGATACCAGTTGCCGCCGTAGCGGTTACGGTTATACATTTAGCGGCGTCTCCTGCGCGAATAGAGGTCGGTCGGTCGGCGATAGCGGCGACTTGGTTTGATGTCTATCCAGCGGCCTGATAGGAACGCCAAAATCACCGCTGAGAAAAGGATCGGAAGTAGCGGACTCATCGGCGGCGTCTCCCTGCGAGCGCATCGGCAAACAGGAAGAAAGCACAGCCACCAGCACAGAGTTTTGCAGATTGAATATCACCGCTAAGGACAAAGGCAAAGCCGATACCGGCGCAAACCATTGAAGTTAGAAAGAGCATTGCTTACGTCTCAACTACGCTGACAAGATTGCTGCTGACAGCAGCAGCCAGGATATTCAGAGCGTGAGCATCGGCGGCACTCGTTATGTAGCTGATTAGTGCATCAACCGTGCTTTGAGCGATGCTACCGGCTGAAATCGCTTGTCTTACCGCTTGTTCGATGTTCATAATGTGAAATTCCTTTGATTTGATTAGTGATGTTTTCAGTCTGGGAATGAAGGCGGGCGGCGCTTTGGCTCTAATCTCAGCGCCGCTTGCCCGTGCTAGTCGTTTAACGTCAGCTCAACTTGGCGATCTGCTTCGCGCTCGTATGCAAACTTAGGCGAGGCCCACCCTTTGACCGACTGCCAGCGGCTAACAACAGCAGTCTTAGTTTCTGGTTTGCGGCTCCACTGATACAGGTGATTGAGTGCAAGCCACACTAGAGACAGCAGCGGCAAGGCAACCGCGTTGAAGGCATCCTTCAGGAAAATTAGAAACTTTCGCACGTTGCCGAACTCTTGCTCTTGCGCCCACAGCCACTTAAAACCAGAGGCGGCAACGCGAAAAGCACTCAACGTAGCAGCAACACCAGGGCGTGAGCTGAAAGCATCCCAAGCGCTAGAAACATCGTTGGCGATAGGCGCTACAGGCTCGCTCTTTACAGTGATTGCGGAGTGGTCAGCGGTAGCCAGTTCGGAAGATTTGGGCGCGGTCTTAGTAGCTTTTTCCATTTCAGAAAACCTAGTAATTGGATGGTAGAAAGCGCCTTGACTAGGCTTGCTCTTACGCTTTGGCGGCGGGCCGCTCTAGGAAGGCGCTTTCTATTGGAGTCAGGCAACGAAGACTTAAGCCAGTGCCTACGGTCGGGTGGCGTTCCCGGTTCGGCGGTCGGCGGCTTTCGGTTGCCTGTTGGAATTACTATAGCTATCTGTATAGTTATGTACAAGTAGATAGTAATACTATTTAGTTATCTATATTGACTCAAGGTATAATTATGACTAATAATCCACCCATAGCTATATGGGTAGCCATATAGTAAAGGCGTCGTATATAGAGAATGGCTGTGAGAAATAAAATTAAGGAGTTCGTTGAAAGCCAGGGCATGTCTGTTTACGCCTTTCGAGAAAAGACAGGCATTGCAAACAAGACGGCTTATGACTTGGTAAATACTCCCAGTCAGATCCCCTCTGGTAATGTCATCTCTAAAATCTGCGATGCTTTTGAAGTACAGCCAAACGAGATTTTAGAGTGGGTTCCTAATGCTGGAAAAGGAAAGGCGGCGTAATGACTGAGCGACTAGACAGGATCGAACAGCAGCAGGAACGCAACAGCGCAGACATCGGCGATCTGCTTTCTCTGACTAGAGACTTGCTACAGGTCGCGGCTAGTAATGCGGATGCGATTACTCAGATGCGCGAGCAGATAGCGGACGGGAATCAGCGCTTTGATGTGCTGCGAGCTGATGCGATCGCAGACCGTGAAGAATGGCGGACTAGGGCCGATGCAGACAGGGCCGAAAATGCGCGGCGATTTGATGCAGTGCAGGAAAATATACAGCGGCTATTTCTAGAACTGAATAGCACCAACCGGCGCGTCGAAAACTTAGAGCAGGCGAGCTGATGGGCAAAAAAAAAGTCTTCAATAGATAGGATTTTAGAACTAGCTGAAAAAGGCAAAGTTAATACCATAAGCCCACTTGTCCCCGTGAACATAAAAGTCGCTACGGGAAATGAAAAACCCTTATGAGCCATCTGCCCACAAGGATGTTTTTGAAGCAGCCATTCGCTTAGCGGGACGAGCGATCGCTTGTAAAGCCGATAAATATTCTTTCTACGCTCAGCAGTATCTGCCTTATCTGAGTGCTCGCAGTGACTTTTCAAGCTACATTTCCAAGAAAAAATCTCAGACAAAACTGCTAGGAAAATGAAGATGATCGATATTATCATTTCATATCAAAGGTTTCAGCGATTTGGTTACTGGCGACGGAGCTAGGTTGAACCCGTGCAATCATAGTTTTATAGGGTTTTAGCTTCCCCTGCTGTGTCTGCCACACAGCAAAAAGCCGAACTGTAACCCTATCTCCGGTGTCCAAACCTCATTCGGATAGGTACGCAGCAAAAAGCCCAACTCCCCCCGGTGTCCAAACTTAGGGAATTGGGCCTTCAGTGAGTTTCGAGCGATCGCATTGCTCAAACTCTTGTCAAATTCAGACGTGTATTCGCCACGCCATCTAGTGACTCCTTCATTAAAACACAAGTCTCAGAAAACTCTCAACAGCCAGCCGAACCGTTTAGCGTCTCAGCAGATACACCTGTTAGCCTCACCCAAAGAAGAGGCAACACCCCCGGCGACAATTCCTAGATCCATCAGCGCAAAGCTCGCGCCCGGTAGCCATCACCGTTCTGTGTGCGATCGCTACTGGCTGATATGTGGCTTTGACAGTCGGCCCTTCTGCGGGCTTTATTACCGCTCAGAAGTAGATCACATCCTGAAACACTTCGAGGGATGGCGAGGGCCAATCACACGGCAAGCGCTCAGCATGGTTGCAGAGCGGGCGATTCAACTGCGTAACCGCCAAATGGGGGTAGCAGCATGAGTAAGTTTACTCCCACTAATCACTCAAATGATTGTCCGGTTTGCGGCGATATATCCGGCAAGTGCAAAGCCAAAGATGATGGCGGTCAAACGTTCATTTTGTGTGTCACAGAAGGCGGCGCTAAGAAATTCGATATCATCAACGGCTATAAGTGCATCGGCAATAAAAACAGCCGCTGGGCGACTTTCACGCTAGACAGCACCTCACCTCAAAAAAGCTATGAGGAGCGGCAGCAGCAACGGCGACAGCGCGAAGCTGAAGAACGCAAGCGCTACCAGTCCGGCTTGAATCCTAACGACCGGCAGACCGCTCACACACAATTATCAGCGCAGCTTGCTTTGCATCCTGACGACCGGGCCGACCTGCTACGGCGCGGTCTATCGGCTGCGACGGTTAAACGCTTTCGCAGTGTTAAGCCTTGGCAAAAGCTGACGCAGGCAATCGCGCCACGCACCCCCGGTATCGGCTCAGATGGTCAGAAGGTAGCAACTAAATACAGGGGCTACATCGTG
>QBMC01000195.1 GCA_003242035.1 Nodosilinea foveolarum
TTGAGCTATCCTCTACCTTAGCTCTAAAGCATGAGCTTGTTTCTTAACGGCCCCTTAGCGGCTTTTATTCGCTTCTTCAATCCAGACAACAAGCGTTCGTAGCTGTCCGAAGAAAGGAAGGTTAAGTTATCAGACATGAGTTCACCAGAGGCAGATTTAGAATTTCTTACGTGGTCAGACAACCTATTAAGTTTATTGAAGTAGTACCTCTACTTCAGACAGCTTCGATTGCAATGCTCTCTGGAGCTTTTCCAGATCATCGCGAGTTGCGGATTGAAGCACGGCAGGAGTCAGTTTTTGAAGTCGCTGAGACGTTGACTTAACAGCTTTTGAAGGAGAGGTGTCAGCTTCTACAAACCTTGCTTTTATATTCCTGACGAGTTCGCGAGTCTTAGCGACTGTAAGCTGCTCATCTAAAACATGCTCGGTTGCTTCTAGCCTTTCTTTTCGGGCCTGACGCTCAGGAATCTTTAGGTTTTTATCGGACAGGCTAGCCAGCGCTAAAGCATGTGCTCCTTTTAGCTCTCTCTCACGGATAGCTGATTTCAGATCTAAGGGTAGCGATAACATCGGCATCAGGTTCGATCTAACCGATGGCGGATTGAGCGCTAACTCCAGAAGAGACAGTAGAATTTTCTCCTCGTTAGCATGAAGACCCAACTGACCGATAATTTTCTGCTGCTGCGATTGAGTATCGCTAACGAGACCTTGAAGGCGATGTACCTGCTCCTGCCGCTCCAACCTTCTTAGTACAGTTGATAGCAGCACTGGTATGACTTCTTCCTCTAGACCTGAGGTGGTAGACACTTCTTTGACAACTGCTTCTGCCTTATCCAAAGGATTTAGATCCTCATGATGAACAAAAGTTAGTAGGGCTTTCCGATGCAGGTCTTTGGGCATCGGTGCGATCACAGCACGAATAGTTTCCCATTCCAGGTACTTAGCCGCTTCCCAACGACGTTGACCATCCCACAGCAAATAGCGATCGCCCCGAGGGATCAGAATAATAGGCGTGATTTGCCCATCCTTATCGAGCGTTCTTGCCAAGGTTTGAACACTCAAAGCCGGAATCGTTTGTCGGGGCTGTGAAGAATTAGGATCTATTAACGCTACTGAAATATCTTGCTCCCCAGACTGGGCTTTAAGCTGCGCTCTGAGAACCTCTAACTGCTCCTCAAGCTCAGGTGATTGAGCTTTTCGGAGATCTTCAATTTCTGACTGAAGGCTTGATATCTCTCGGGCATGATCAGTAGCAGTAAGCGCTTTATCAAAACGACCCACTAGACTCGGTAACTTCTTTGGCATTTAACGACTCCTTGAAAGTGCGGCTACATCATCCGCTAGAACTAGAAAGTCCTCGCAGGCTCCGTGATTAGGTCGATGTTTCTGCAAAGGCAGTCCCAAAGCACTAGCGTTCTTAAACTCGGAAGAATCTCGAACTTCGGGATAAAGATTGACCTGGAGTTGCTCAGCAACCTCAGGCAATTGCTGTAAATACTGTCGGTGAATACTTTTTGACTTGCTATAGAGACTAGGAACTAATCCTAATATTGGAGGCGCGGGGTCGAGCTGCAACTCTTTCGCAATTCCTAGAAGCCACTGTACTAAGTCGGCTACGCCAGAAATTGATTTCATTTCTAGCTGAATTGGGATTAAAACGTGCGTACTAGCTGCAACTGCGTTTTCGCAAATTTTTCCCAAAGTGGCAGGACAATCCAAAATAACCACATCATGAGCGGTCGGAGATGATTTCAACTTGTCGGATAAAGCATATTCTCCTCTACGGCGAACCACAAGCTCATCTGCTAGTTGAGACATAGCAGGATGCCCCTGGCAAACTTCAACTTTTTCGCTATCCCATACTGATATGAAAGGCCAGCTACCCTGATACCCCTTTGATAAAACTTTGACCACTGACTTTTCATAGTCCACTGGAGGTAAACCGCAAAATACGTCGAGTGCCCTCTGGGGATCGAGATCTATAAGACCTACAAAAATTCCCATATTCGCGAGCGCATAGGCCAGATGAACAGCAATCGTTGTCTTGCCAACACCTCCGGCATTCGCCAGAATCGCGATAATGATCTGCCGCCTGGACATAAACAACCCTTTATACTTGTTGAATTTCAATATACGACGCTTTGCAAAAATGTCAATTGTCGTATATCGACATACGATAAATCTATCAATCTATTTTTCGCTTGGCTATTTTCTATACCGCGAACAAGGCGGCTCCTCTTAATGAGCAATCAAACGAGCTTGATTCGACGTATAAACACGGGAACTGAAATCGTATTATTTACCTTCCGGAGTTCTGCCTTGTAGCAGGCTCTTCCGTTTCCTGGTTTTGGCTATTTTGATTTTTGCTGTGCCTTGGTAGGTTGAGAATTTCTATTTTCAGCCACGTCTTAGCGATACGACTTGAGAGTCCAAATCGCATCGATCGTGTCGCATAACATCATACGACTGGTGTGGTTTAGCAGACTAGATTGCTCTAGTCATGTCGCATGACATTATGCGACGGGCTATCAGAAAGCAAATTATCTGTAGCCAGGTTTCCTCTATCAGTTAATCCTCCCGATGCTGACAGCGAGCTGTACAGCGTGGGCTGCCTCAGTGACTTTAGGCAACTGCCCAGACATTTCCTGAGAGACTAAGAACCTGACATCCCACGGCTCTGTTGAGAATATTGATCGCCGCGTTCACGTCGCGGCAAACTGAAAGCCCACAAGCAGGACAATTATGCACCCTTGTAGACAGCGTTTTAGGCACAGACTCACCGCAGCATAAGCAGTCAAGGCTAGTTTTGTGTAGGTTCTGTGGAGGTGGGCGCTTGACAGCTTTCTCAGCTTTCCAAGCGCCCACCTCCAAGAACTGCCCCATGCGGCGTCCAGCATTGACTTTGCTAGCCGAGCGCGAGCAAGTCCTTTTATATTCAATTTCTCATGGGCAACAACATTGTATTTTGAGAACAGCCAGTCTCAAGTTTTTGAGAAAAAATCTCAATGTTGACAACTGATATGTGTGTGCAGCTTGCAATTCGGGTCACCTGTTTGCGCCTGTCCATAAATTTCATTAAACGCCTCCTCCATCTTCACATCAAGCGCGCGATCGCTATACCTAGCAAAAACCCGATCAGAGCTAATCCGCACCATCCGCTTTGCCAGCATCGTGTCCATCCCTGCCATTACCAGCGCTGTCGCACAGGTATGTCGCAGCCGGTGGGGATGAACGCCCTCTAGCTCGCTTACTTTGGCTAAGTCCTTAATTAGGTCATAAACGCCACGGTAGCCTAGTCGCTGGCCTTTACTGTTGTTCGACAAGCTGATGAAGATGGGAGCGTCTGGCGCAATCGAAAACCCCTGACGCATTTTCCAACCTAAGTAAGCATCCAATGCGGCGATCGCTTCTGGCTTTAGCGGCACTTTTCCATCGCTGCCCCACTTGGCATCCAGTACATCCAATCGCCGTCCATCATAGTCCTCGGTATTGAGCTTAGAGACTTCACCGGCCCTTAGCCCATGACTCAGTACCTGCAAGATGGCGAGATCGCGCACCTCCGACTCCCCCCGATAGCTCAGCGCATCAAACAACGCATCGAACTCCGGCTGAGGCAAGTCCTTTGGCGGCATCGGGGGTTCCTTTACCTGCTCAATAGTCAGCGTGGGGTTACGTGGGATGTAATCCTTTACGGTTAGCCACTTGAAGTAGCTCTTCAGAGAGTTGATGGACTGATTGATCGTCGCTGGAGACAGCGACCCGCCCCGCTTGCTAGGAAGCCCCTTCAAATACTGCTTATAGCGGTCTATATCACGATGCGTTATTTGCTGCCAGGGCTTCTGCACCCAGTCGCTAAACTGCTGTAGCTGCCGCTCGTAAGCTTTTTTTGTATTCGTCGCCAGCTCCCGCACGCGCAAGAACTCCTCTACCCGCTGCCAGTTCAAATCGGCAGGCGGCGCGGGCGGGGTGACCACTGGCTGGCCAATCTCAATGAATTTAGGCGCAGGCATCTCGCGAAGCATAGAAAAAGCAGTCCCTATTTTTGCAACTAGAGCAAGCGGTAAAGCTGCATAGTTATAGCCACCCCTGCGCTGGTTCAAATTCTACCTCAAATAACTGAACTTATATGAGCTTGACTAAATATCAGACTAAGAATGCATACAAAGCTCTGCGGTATAATACAAGTGCGAAACCACAGGTGTTTCAGCCTACTGCTCGTTCATCCGACCTGAAGCCTATGACTCGTTGGTTTAATACTGCTGGCCCCTGCAAGCCTGAAAGTCACTACATGCTGCCTTCATTAGAGCGTTTGCCCTCTGTTGCTCGAATCATCGAGCAAGAAGGTTATTTCGTGATCCACGCCCCCCGCCAGACGGGGAAAACCACGGCCATGCTTACACTGGCTCAGCAGTTGACCGCCCAAGGTAAATATGCGGCTCTCATGGTGTCAACAGAGGTGGGCGCTGCCTATTCTCAAACGCCTGACAAGGCAATGGTGGCCATCTTACGCGCTTGGTCAGATGCAGCGACTTTTTGGTTGCCGATTGAGCTGCATCCGCCAAACTGGTCAGACTGTGGCTCCATCGGTCAAGCACTCAGGCAATGGGCTAGTCAGTGTTCTCGGCCCATTGTCCTGTTTATAGATGAAATTGATGCGTTGCAAGATGAAGCATTAGTTTCTGTGCTGCGCCAGTTGAGAGATGGCTATCCCCGCCGTCCCCGTGGCTTTCCTCAATCATTGGCCTTGATTGGGCTAAGAGATGTTAGGGACTATAAAGTTGCATCTGGTGGGAGTGGGCGGCTCGGGACTGCTAGCCCGTTTAATATCAAAGTTGAATCGCTGACGCTGCGAAATTTTACTCAATCAGAGGTAGCTAGCCTCTACCAGCAGCACACCGATGATACTGGTCAGGTATTTACCTCAGAAGCGATACAGAGAGCCTTCGATTTAACCCAGGGACAGCCCTGGCTAGTCAACGCTTTGGCCAGACAAATGGTGGAGGTACTTGCGGCTGACCCATTAGTTGCCCTGACGTTAGAGCATGTGGAACAGGCCAAGGAAATCCTAATTCAACGACAAGACACTCACCTTGATAGTTTGGCCGAACGGTTAAGGGAACCCAGGGTGCGGGCCATCATTGAGCCAATATTGGCAGGCCAGGAGTTAGGCGAGGTGTCCAATGAAGATATTCGGTTCGTGCTGGATCTAGGCTTGTGTGTGATGAGTCCTCAAGGTGGATTAGTGATCGCCAATCCGATCTATCGCGAGGTTCTACCCCGAGTGCTGGCTGTTCCGCCCACGGCCTCTCTGCCGCAGATTGCACCTACTTGGCTAACGCCCTCTGGTGAACTGGACGTACAGGCATTGCTAGAAGCATTTCTACAATTCTGGCGGCAGCATGGAGAACCACTGCTGCGCAGTGCTTCTTACCATGAGATTGCACCTCACTTAGTACTGATGGCGTTTTTGCATCGGGTGGTGAATGGCAGTGGAACGCTAGAAAGGGAATATGCGCTTGGCAGCGGACGCATGGACTTGTGTTTACGCTACGCTCAGGTCACCTTAGGGATTGAGCTGAAGGTATGGCGAGACGGTAGACCTGACCCATTGCAAGCGGGTCTAGGTCAATTGGATGCTTATTTGAGTCGGTTAGGAGCAGTCTCTGGATGGTTAATTATTTTTGATCGCCGCAGTGGACTACTGCCGATTGAGGAGCGCACCACAACGGAAGTTGTAGAGACGCCGAAGCACTATCAGGTGACCGTTGTGAGAGGCTAACGGCGATGATTCATTTTGTCCTAACCTAGCAATTCTCGTTATTTAGATTATGGCTTCTCAAAAACCGTCTAAAGCATCTTCGATTTATCAGATTAAAATAACGCTCAGAGACGGTCGGCCACCGATTTGGCGACGAGTGCAGGTTCGTAGCAGTGAGCTGTTAGAGCATCTTCACTACGTGATTCAGCTATCGATGGGCTGGACAAATTCGCATCTGCATTCTTTTAGTATTCAGGGGATAGAGTATGGTGTGCCGATGCCTGAGTTTAATATGGATGGCATGGAAATCCATGACGAAGCCAAGGTCAAACTTAGCAAAGTTATTCCAGGAGAGAAGTTTAAGTTTTCCTATCTCTATGACTTTGGCGATAGCTGGGAGCATGAGATTGTAGTTGAAAAAATGCTTGAAGCAGAACCTGAAGTTGATTACCCCATTTGCATTAAGGCAAAGCGAGCTTGTCCTCCTGAAGACTGTGGCGGCATCTGGGGATATCGTGATTTTCTAGAGACTGTTCAAGACCCTGAGCATCCTGAACATGAGGAGATGTTGGAGTGGGTCGGTGGTTCGTTTGACCCTGAAGATGCCGAGCTAGAGGAGGCGAATGAGCAGCTTCAGCGCATTCATGAGTGGAAACGTTTAGCCCAAATGCTGTAAGCATCTTGTTGACGTTGATAGTTGTTGTTCTCTCGGGTGAAAATGGCTCGTCGAATCACTAAAAAATGTGTGGAGTGTGCGCAGCTCAGCGCGTCCCAGGCGCAGCAGTTGCATGGGAAAAAGGGCGATGGCTGCTGGAATGACAAGCGCTGTCCGAGCAAGCGCTCCCACTATCGCCATCGCCAGCGGCTGAATGAACAGCGGCGGTTGCAGTATCAACAGCAGATTTCTGGGGTGGCTTCCGATAAGGAGCCGGTGGAGACGATATCGCTGCCGGTGGCTGAGGCATCAGTCCCTTATGCCAATCTGTATATCTGGCGGGAGAAACGGAAGGATGCACCGATTCATGCGATCGCCGCCAGTGTATTTCAGAATAATTCCAAAGTGCTGGAAGTTGCGCCGATTCACTGCGCAGGTTATCGGAAGCGCCAGTTAGAGAAGTATGTTCAGAAAGACGTGATGAGTTATCTGAACGCGCGGTTCGGGATTACCTTTTTTGCCGATGAGATTCGGTTAGAGCCGATTGAGTGTCCAATTCCAGGGTGTCCGTGGGGCGATCGCTTTGTCGCTTCACAAGAGCACCTTCTGAAAACGTCTGAGGTGGCTGATGAATAATGTGCGTCAGTTGGAGCTGAACTTAGAAGTTGCTATGGAAGAGGCTTCGGAGATTCCAGAGAAAGCAGATGTGCTGAGTCTATGGGCGCAGTTTGAAGGCGAACTGGCCGGACTGGAGCAGCGCGATCACCTCAGAGTCGCAGGCGATATTTTGGTGCAGCTAGCAGGGCTTTGTGAGGCTAAAGCTGATGTGCTTTGGGAAGATTGGCAGGATGCGCACAATGCTGAGGGGCCGGTGATGGATGGCGACTGGCTTCAGGGCATGACCCGGCAGACGCAGGAGCTAGATTTTTCGGAGTTGGTGAGTCGTTCATACTATACGAACAGCGATCATCAGAATGAGGACAAAGTAGATGAGGATTCCGTCGCAGGCGGTGCGGAGAAACTGTCTATCCTAAATATGATTGATGCATTAGAAGATGCCGATCTAAAAAGTCAGGCGCTGGCCGTCTCCCATTCTGAAAACGTCTCGGACTGGGTGAAGGCATTAGCCAATGGATCAGTGGACTCGCCACAGCGACTGGTTGACCTTCAGCAGCAGTTGGAGATGCCGCTGATAGAAGTGTGGATCGCCGCTTTGCTCGGGGGCTTTTCAATGGAGCAGCGCGGCAGCTTTTACCAAACTCAAGAAATTTGGGTGAGTCGGTGTCGGTGAGGATTAAGCAGGCGTATTAGGCTAATCTAGTGCGGCTTACACCATCGGATCGTGCTCTGCATGACTAGGGAGCCTACTGAAGTAGTCGGGTCGTCGGGCGCAGCTAACGTCACCAATCTCCTATACAGACAGGGTGTAATTAAAAGTGGCATGAGAGACTATGTAAGCTCAATCAGATAGAATCTGAGCAACTTAACTCAAGCCTCGGGAGGTCGCTGGCAATGGAAGCT
>QBMC01000196.1 GCA_003242035.1 Nodosilinea foveolarum
CCCCCACCCAAGGCCAATCCACCGCCAAAACAGCCTTCCTCCTCTCATCCGCAGTCGGCTGGCTGATCGTAGGCGCTTCACTCATCTATATAGTGCCATTCGCCCTCAACCTCTTTCGCCCCTCCGAACTCACCGGCACCTGGATCGCCACCTTATCGCGCAGTGGCTACGATCCCATGCTGGCAATTAACGGCGGCACCGCCGCACTGGTCATTACCACCTTAGGCAACTGGATTTGGTATCAAAAGTTCGAAGGAAAGGTTTAAAAAATGGCCCTGACCGAAAGCTCTCAAAACACCAGCAGCATGAAAACCATCGGACTCCTCGGCGGCATGAGCTGGGAATCGACCATCGAATACTACCGACTGCTCAACGAAACCGTGAAAGCTGAGCTAGGCGGGCTGCACTCCGCCAAAATCCTGATGTACTCCGTCGATTTCGAAGAACTCGTCGAACTTAAGCACAAAGGTGACTGGGGCAAAATTGGCCGCATCTTGGCCGAAGCCGCCGCCCGCCTCGAAACCGGCGGTGCAGACTGCATTGTGCTCGCCACCAACACCGTGCACAAAGTCGCAGACAATATCTCCATGTCTGTTAAAATCCCCTTTATTCACATTGCCGATGCCACTGCCGACGCCGTTAAGCAGCAGGGCATCCAGCGAATCGGGCTACTGGGCACCCGGTTTACCATGGAAGAAGCCTTTTACAAAGATAGACTCATTCATCAGCATGGTCTGGCCGTACAGGTGCCTAATAGCGAATCGCGCGACTTTGTACATGACGTTATCTACGACGAGCTGTGCCTGGGTAAAATTCGGGATCAGTCGCGCGATCGCTTCCGACAGATCATCACCGATCTAATCAACTCCGGCGCTGAAGCCATCATTCTAGGCTGCACAGAAATCGGCCTGCTCGTCCGCCCCGAAGACAGCACCGTTCCCCTATTCGACACCACCGTCATCCATACTAGAGCCGCCGTCGAATGGGCCATCCAATCAGTAGAACGCTAAAGCCAAGCAACTTCCAGGTTCTCGTAGCCAGCGTTACAGAAGCATCTATGACAAACTGGTTGACTATGAGCAGGCTACCTAGCTAAAAAAGACTCGCCTCCCATTGCGATTCTCAAATAAATTTCACAGGCAGTAGGCTCAAGAACAGCGTATTCATTACAGCGTACCTGCAAACTTACTCGACAGGCTGTGACTCTCTCTAAAGTGTCTCTTTTTCGTCCCGAAACCTCTCGTAAGTCGTTTAAATCTGCCGTATAACCGTGATATCCCTTAGAAGACATCGCGGCGGTAACACTGCGGCCAGTAAAATCGTGAAAAAAGAGAGTCTTCCAGTCAAAAGAAAATGCGGCAAAGGACGTTCTACGGCATCTGCCGTCAACCTCTCTATCTGTCGCTAAAGCGTAGATAGTCCTGACGACAGATGATTTACCACCCAAGCAAGCTTAGTGTGTAGTTCTTACAAAGCCCATCAGCGCATCTATCAGCGAAGGTACGGTCATCACAGCCGGTAAATACGGCTACTCCTCTAATCCTTGCTTTGTCATTATAGATCTGTTATCCAAAGATTATCTTACATAGTTTTTCCTTAAGTGAGATAAAACGCGAAACGAGGTAGCGAGACAAGACCGGCCAAATAGAACCCGTCGAATAAACTCCGTTTTTAACCGTTCAGCACATTAGCGGCTAGCGTCAGGCTTTTTCTCAGCGAGTTCTAATACAGGGTTCAGCTCCGCCTCAAGGTCGTCTAGTCATCTATAAGATAACTAAGTTAAAGACAACTAAGTTAGCGATGAAGTAAGGCTACGTAGAACAGATAGAAGAATGTTAGGTAAGGTCCAAATGTACTTCTGTCTATCCCCAAAAACCTCCATTCAAGGTTATCTGTCTCATGCTAAAATAAACTCATAATGATTCCGAGTTATCTCGATTCCAGGTAAAATTTGTCGGCGAAACAGCCTTCATGACCTAATTAGTCTGTATTAATCAAACTTCCTACCTAAAAAATCAGTAGCGATCCTGGAATGTACGCCAGCGGTTCTTCAGGCCAGACTTAAGCCAAAGCTTCGAGTAAGGCTCCAAAAATCAGGCTTTCAGAGTAGCGACCTCTAGGCTCCTACTTACCTCTAATCTTTCTTGGCGGAGGCCCAGCAATATGGAAACAACGAAAGTTCAAGCAACCCACAGCGCAGAGGCAGCTAAAACAGCAGTGTCTAACAGTATACAAATCGACCGCAAGCAACCTGCTTCCGAAAAGAAGGCCGTAGAAAAAAAGGAATCCGTGAACAAAGCAACCACCACAAAAACCGCAAAGACAGCGACGACTAACCCTAAATCAACCGCCAAAGCAACCCAGGCTAAAGCCACCAAAAAAAAAGCTACCAAGCGCAAAGCTAAGCCGCTCTATACGACTGATGCAGTGCGCGCTTACCTGCACGAGATCGGTCGCGTCCCCTTACTGAGTCATGAAGACGAGATTATTTTAGGCAAGCAGGTTCAGAAACTGATGGCATTGCTCGCCATTCGCGCTGAGCTAGCCGAGAAGCTGCCAGAAGGGTCTGATGTAGAAAAAGAAATTTCGACTGCGGACTGGGCAAAAGCTGCTGACATGACCGAAGCTGAGTTGAACAATCATCTGCGTCGGGGCAAGCGCTCTAAGCACAAGATGATTGAAGCCAACTTGCGCTTAGTGGTCGCTGTGGCGAAGAAATACCAAAAGCGTAATCTGGAGTTCTTAGATCTGATTCAAGAAGGCACTCTGGGACTAGAGCGCGGCGTCGAAAAGTTCGACCCCATGAAGGGCTACAAGTTCTCGACTTATGCCTACTGGTGGATTCGTCAGGCGATTACTCGGGCGATCGCTCAGCAAGCCCGCACCATTCGCCTACCGATTCACATCACCGAAAAGCTCAACAAAATCAAGCGGGTTCAGCGCGAGCTCTCTCAGAAGTTAGGCCGCAGCCCTAACGCCGCCGAAATTGGCGCAGAGCTAGACATAGAGCCAAAGCAGGTGCGTGAGTACCTGTCTATTGCTCGTCAGCCTATCTCTCTCGATGTGCGCATTGGCGACAATCAGGACACCGAACTGCAAGACCTTTTAGAAGACGATGGTGCTTCGCCCGAAGACTACACCGTACAGCAGTCGCTAAAGCAGGACTTGCTGAGAATGCTCTCCGAGCTAACCACTCAGCAGCAAGAAGTCATCAACCTGCGATTTGGCCTCGCCGACGGCAATCCGCTGTCCTTAGCCAAAGTTGGTCAGCGCATGGGTATTAGCCGCGAGCGGGTGCGTCAGCTAGAGCAACAGGCGCTCAAGCATTTGCGTCGTCGCAAAGCAACGATTAACGGCTACTTAGCCGCTAGCTAATCTCTGCTTGAGAGATCTCCTTTCCATCAGAAAAAGAAGCGCCTGATAGAAAGATCTATCAGGCGCTTCTTCGTCAGAACTTATACTCGGCAATTAGCGACGTGAATGCTGACTCAGCCTAGCCGCTGCCTGCTTCAGCGGTGGCAACAATTCTAAAGATACCGCCAGCGCGTTCAAATCTTTAAAGTCTGGGTTCTTCTCCTTCTTCGGCCCATGGTAATCGCTACCGCCCGTCATCACTAATCCATACTCCGAGCAATACTCCTCTAGTTTGCGAGTTTGGCTAACGCTATGCGTCGGATGATATACCTCCAATCCCATCAGTCCGGCCTCAATCAGCTCCGGCAAAATAGTCTCTACCGTACCGCCGCGAAAAATATAAGGATGCGCCCAAACCGGCACCGCCCCACAGCTCAGCAAAAGCTCAATCCCTTCTTGCGCTGTAAACTTTTCGTAAGGTACATAGGCAGGGCCGTCATCTTTCAAAAAGCGGTCAAACGCCTCATTGCTAGAGTTCACATGTCCTGCTTTCTTTAGCGCAGTGGCAATATGCGGTCTTCCGGGAGCCATCGAACCTGTCATATCGGGCAGCTCAATCGGATAGCCCAGCGCCGCTAGTTTTTCTGCCATTTTTACGGCGCGGCGTTTGCGGCCTTCTACGCGTTCTTGTAGCGGCGATCGCAACCTCTGGGCATCCGGGTAAAACCCCAAAATATGCATCGAGCGACCGTTATAAACCGTACTTAGCTCCAGTCCCGGCACGATTTCGAGTCCTAATGGTATGGCTGTTGCGATCGCCTCATCCCACCCGGCCATCGTGTCATGATCTGTAATCGCCAAAGCTTTAACACCTTGGGCCACCGCAAACTCGACTAGCTCAGCAGGCGAGAGGCTACCGTCAGAACAGGTTGTATGGCTATGAAGTTCGAGCATGGGGAAACCGCAGAGGGAGTAGACATACCATTTTAGAATATAGCCATCTAAAACTTTAGCAATTGCCAGGGCGCAAATCATTCGGCCCTCGCTAGACAATTGGTGCAGCGCGGGCGTCAACGATTTTGTAGTGGTCTGCATCAAATGCAGCTTGTGAATGAATGGTTTTGCAATGCGACTCATCCAGTGCAGGGCGATGATGAATGATTCCAGAGCGCGACTGATAAAGTGCAGTGGGTGGGTGAACGATTTTGCAGCGCGACTCATCAAGTTCAGTGTTATGTGACATGATCGCTGCTACGATTCGGCTATGAAGTTCGAATGAGACGATACCATCAACAGCTTCTCCGCTGCCTGCTGCACAAAGAATCCAAAAGACTCCTCAGCAAATACGCCGGCGTTGAGCATCCCTGAGAGCATAGCCAAATCTCGCTCAGCTACTTGCAGCAGGATTTTCGCCTGGAACAGGTCGCTCATACACCACTTTCCCTTCACTTAATGCGTGAGAAACCACATGATTGCGTGCCTGAGCCACATTTTCACTCCGCGCTATAAGTCTCTCTTCAGAAAGTGTTTCTCCAGAAACAGCTTCATTCTCAAACTGAGCAACCATAGCAAAACCCTCCAGAGCGCAGCTTTTCCAAATTAAAACTTCTTCAAAGCAATCATGGTTCAATATAAAACAATGTTCTAACGACTGCTTATTTTCAAGTCAAGCTGCTCAATCGGCACTAAATAATCCGCCTCCGCCTCCCCACCTACCTCACAAGCCATCCGATCCACCTGCAACAGATTCTCTCCCCAAATCACCTTTCCAACCGCCACACTTTTTCCCTTATCCGGCTTCCAATCTGCACTTACAAACTTATTTGTACAATCCACCACCCCACCCTCAAACAAATGCCCAATGGTAAAATACACATCTTGCAACACCAGCGGCACCGAAGGCCGGTGTAGCTGACCGCGCGAATTTGGACTGCGCGCCTTATACTTCTCCCGAGGAAACAGCCCGTAGAGATTTTTTAGCGAAGCCGAAATCAGCGGCTTGCCCTTTAGATGCGTTTTCTTGAAGGCACTGACCGAAATGCGGCAGTCTACTTCTTGCAGCAGCTTCGGGGCCAGCATCGACTTAAACCGCGCAGGCGCAGGCGATAAATTTGGATACTCCACACAGTCCAACTCATCCGCATTTAATAAACGAACGCCGTCCGTCAGCAGCGCGGGCAAGCCATTCTTTTCGGCAATCTTTGACAAAGATACCTTAGAACAAACGCCTTCTACAATCAGGATCTCAGCGCCTGAATTTGCCTCGCGCAGCCGTTGAATCACTTTGCCCAACACGGCCATGCTCACCGTCACGGGTGGCCCTACCGGATAGCCTAAATTCGGCTTTACTAAAATGCGTTTTGCACCCGCTGCGGCTTTAGGTGGTGCGTAAACAGATGTTTTAATAAAGTCTTCTGTACGTGTGGCGCGAACTGAATTCATGACTTTTAAAATTGTGACCCCTGGTTTTGAGCAGGACTATGAGCGGTGGACAGATGCACTAGATAAGGCGAACTCGCTGCGCCCCTCGCTCAAAAGCTGGTTTAAGGACATTCGTATTTTAGAAGATGGCAAGCCGGTCTGGACGTTTGGCCGAGGCCGCAAGCATCCTGAATACTTAGGCCCTGGCACTTACGACCGGCTCGCCCGCTTGTTTATAGAAGAGCAAGCCACGACTAGCATGTCTCCCTGGCAGATTCGAGACCATCGCTTCGATTGGGGTAGCCGCACCTATCTGATGGGTGTGCTTAACGTTACGCCGGACAGCTTTAGCGATGGGGGTGAGTTTAATTCTGTGGAGGCCGCGATCGCCCAAGCCAAACACTTAGTCGAATCCAACATGGACATCCTCGACATTGGCGGCCAGTCCTCCCGCCCCGGTTCCCAGCCCACCACGTTATTAGAAGAGTGCGATCGCGTCATCCCCATCATCCAGGCCATCCGCACCTCATCTCACGACTGGCTCAGAAACATCCCCATCTCTATAGACACCACCCGCGCTGAAGTCGCTCGTCAGGCGATCGCCGCAGGCGCAGACATCATCAACGACATCTCCGGCGGCACCTACGAACCAGACATTTTCAAAGTCGCCGCCAAATTCGACGCACCCCTCATCCTGATGCACCTACGCGGCACCCCCGAAACCATGCAGCAAATGACCGACTACGAAGACCTTATGGGTGAAATCGTCGCCTTTCTAGCAGCGCAGCTCGATTTAGCCGTTGCAGATGGAGTGAATCCTCAAAAGCTAGCCGTCGATCCCGGCATTGGTTTTGCCAAGACAGTAGCGCAAAACCTAACGATTCTACGCGAGCTAGAAAAGATGCAGGCGCTGGGCTGTCCGATTCTAGTCGGCACTTCGCGCAAAAGCTTTATCGGCAAATTGCTTAACCAGCCTGAGGCCAAAGCGCGGATGTGGGGAACGGCGGCTACTTGTGATTGTGCGATCGCCCACGGCACCGACATCCTTAGAGTCCACGACGCCCCGCAAATGCGCGACGTTTGCCGCATGGCCGACGCCCTGTGGCGAAAATCGTCGTAACACAGCTTTATCTATCGTTAGTATCTACGGCGCGGTATACAGACTGCTCTAAACTAAAAGGTGCAATCTTTTATCGAACACAAGGGTTCAGGTTCATGAAGCAATATAGAGCAGTGGTTGGCGTCTTACTCGCAATGGTCGCTACCTTTTTGGTGAGCTGTAGCAGTGGCCCCGAAGCTGTAGCCCCCACCTACACGCCTGAGAAAATCTCGCAGTTACAAAACTACGTAGGCCGAATTGAGCAGGCACGTAGTCGCCTCACGGAGCTAGAGGGCTACATTCAAAAAGACAACTGGGTGAATGTAGACAACTTCACCCACGGCCCACTGGGTGACCTAAAAGCTCAGCTTGTCCGATTAAACGGTCAGTTACTCCCAGACGATCAAAAAAACGCAAAGGTTTTGGCCGAAGAAATTTCGGGCCACCTACAAAATCTTGACGAAGCCTCTCAAGCTAGAAACTATAAAGACGCTATCTTCCAGTTCGAAGAGTTTAAAACAGACTTCGACGCTTTGCTAGACATTGTGCCAGCAGAAGCCCGCTTGAAAGCCGAGAGAACGGAAAAGCCCAGCGTCTACGATATGACCACTCAGTTCCCCGAAACAGAAGAAGTTCGCGCAGAACCTGAGGACATGCTTCGTGGCTCTATTTTGCAAGACGGCGGCTCTAGAAAACTACAGGAGAAAGCTGACAACATTAAAGGCGCACCCGAGGCGCTTACAGAGGGTAACAATGCAGGTAGCGCTATAGATAGCCTGCAAAAAGCAGAAGGTAAAGACAAAGAATAAACAGATAGACCGCTGACCTTTTGTTTTTTCTAACTTCTAGGCAGAAAATGTTCGAGCAGATTTAGCATTGAACTTCTGGTAAATGAAAACCAGAGATAGTTATGTGCTAGGTATGCACTCGCACATTCTCTGCCATTTTTTAATTTAAAGAGGCGTTGTTGCACAAATAGGGGTTACGGATGGGATAAGGCACGGTAAGTTTTAAGTAACCAAACAAAAAAGCTAAACCGATGAGCCAATATCGCGTCCG
>QBMC01000197.1 GCA_003242035.1 Nodosilinea foveolarum
GCAGGTGAGTGTATCACCTTGACGGTAACAAGAGAGATTGAGATGAAAGCGTTCTGTACAAGCAACAATTCGCTCTAGCGAAACAGTGAGTTGTTGGGTGCTGCGCGGCAATGACCAGTCTGTATAGTTAAAGCTAACGGGGAAATAGGTCGAGGTTGTCTCAGCGCTCCAGCGATCGCGTGTGAAGTACTGCTGCCACGACGCGGCTACCTCGGCTCGATGACTGACTTGCTCCGTAGCCTGTTGAAAAGATCGGTGAGTGCCTGTTTGGGTGAAAGAACTCAAAGGTCTAATCGGTAAATAGGTCGTCAACGGCCCGAGCGCCGAACAGAGTTCCTCATCGTCTCTTCCATCAAAGGCTACGCCCACTAGACTTTGGGCGCTGGTTAACCGGCTGATGAGACTCTGCCAGCCAGCTAACAAAATATGCGACATCGAAATATCAACAGATTGAGAAAAACAGTTAATTGACTGCCTTAAGTCCTGGGACAAATCAAGCTCAAAAATAGCGGGATTGAATGCTTCATCAGCGGTGTGACGATGCTCAAGTGGCCATGCCGTTGATTGGGCCGTCGATTGGCTTTGCATTAGTGCTGGCCGGTTCCAATAAGCTTGCCCGGCCCAATAGTCTTCATCTTCAGTGGTGAGGAGTTCATGCTGCCACTCAGAAATTTGGACATACTGAACGGGCTCTATTTCATTGTCTACTTCAGCAACTGCTATTCGAGGAGAGATGTCGTCATCACCATAGTGGTTGATAAGTGCATTGACCAACAGGCTCAGTGTGGTGGTGTCTGCACAAAGCGCAGGGAGTGAAAACAGCAGCCAAAACCGATCTGGAGCGCGTTGAATCAACTGCACTTGGAGTGGCGGCTGGGGATCTCTCAGTTCTGCGGTATCAGATGAAGGTTGCTTTGAATGCATTAGCCTATCTAGCTGCTGCTGCTGCTCCGCTGATGTTTTATGACACCAGTCTTGCTCCGTCCAACCAAAAGATCCAAAAGATCCAGGAGGTGAAACCATCTGAATCGGCCACTTCAATCCGGGACGGCGGTGAAATGTCGTTCGTAGAATAGCGTGTTGTTCTACCAGTTTTTTCAGTCCTTGCTTTAGCTGGTGACGCTTGAGTTTGCCGTTGAGTCGTAGTGCGCCTTGGACACGATAAACGTTGTTTTGGCGTTGCAAAGTCCACAGCCGTGTCTGCTGGGGTGAGAGTCGGAATCCACTCACGGGTCTATCGAGTTGTTGCATGGGATACCTCCTTTGTGCGGGAATGTTTCAAGTCGCGATCACTAATCATCTCACCCATGGTGACGACAATTTTTCGAGGCCCCTCAAAGGAATTGCGACCGTGAGCGGCGAGCATATTGTCTAACATCAGCATGTCTTGTTCTTGCCAAGCAAACTGCGTTTTAGAGTATTCATAGACGGCGTCTAGCTCTGCGAGCACAGTTTCCTCAATAGGAGACCCATCGCCGTAATAGACATGGCGAGGTAAGTCTGCTTCCTCTAATACGGAGAGCAGCGATTGCCTGACGGCTGGTTTGAGATAGTTAACATGGTGGAGCTGAATCTGGTTGAACAGTAGCCAGTCTTCTGTTTTTGGATGCTGAAGCACCGCAGGACGAATTTGCCGAGTTCGCAGCCCGCGAGCTGTCCACTCTACCTGCATTTGATGACGGCGACATTCTGATTCTACAGCGGCTCTGTCGTCGGTTTGGAAAAACTGTTGCCAGCTAACATCTAGCCCATTGGTGAAGTTTCGAACATACATGAGCTGTTTGTCTTGAAGGTGTTGCCGCAAACGAGGACTCAGCCGCTGATAAGCTTTTCGACAATCAACGATAGGGGTTTTACCGCCTTTCTGAGCTGCCTGAATACAGAAAAACCAAATCTTCATCGGCCAGCGAGAGAAATGAGAGCTTTCGTTGTGAAACCGAATGGCTTGGTCAGCGGGATAGGGCGTAGCACCATATACCTTGCCACCGATTCCCTCACGGGGTAAATCGCCATAATCGCCAAACAGTGATGGACAGATCGATTGAGCAACCTGCTCAAAATCAGTCGCAGAGGGAACCTCAAAGCCTCGGAACAGAATGGCACAATGTTGTTGAAGCTGTTTTTCTAGCCACGGTCGATGATTTTGTGCCCACTCACCGAGATCTACGGCCTCAGCTTTGGGCTGAATCACCAGCGGCAGAGAGGGATCGGCAGAGAAGTGACTGGTTTCAATTAATTCATCTTGAACCCAATGGACCGGCTTAAGTTGAATAGCTTTGAACTTTTTAAACTTACGGATTTTGCGTTGAGTGGCTGTCATGGTATTGGCAGGGGCGTTTGAAAAGGTGGCGGCAGGGTCGGGTGGAAAGGCATTTGAGATGGCGGGTAAAGCGCCCACAAGATCACAAAGGTGAGCCTGAGGTTGGCTGACAATCTGCTGCAGTAGTTCTGTGAATGCCTCGGAAAAGCGCTGAATCGTTTCAGGTTTGAAGAGGTCCGTACGATAATTCCAAAGGCCTTGAATACCTTGATCAGTCTCTGTGAGAAAGAGTGCTAGGTCAAACTTCGCCGTTCCGTTATCGATCTCTAGTGGCGTTAGTGTTAATCCAGCTAATTCCAACGGTGGCATCGGTGTGTTTTGCAACACAAACAGCACTTGGAAAAGAGGGGTATGGTTGAGCGATCGCTCAGGTTTTAGCGCGTCTACGAGTTTGGCAAACGGCAAATCTTGATGCTCATAAGCCCCTAAGGTAACTTCCCGAACCCGATTGAGTAATGATTGAAAAGTTGGATTGCCAGATAAATCGGTTCGCAGCACTAGAATATTAACTAAAAAACCGATGAGTGCTTCGGTTTCAGTCCGATTTCGGTTGGCAACATCTGTACCGACGATCATATCCTCTTCTTGAGTATAGCGATAAAGCAGAATTTGGAACGCCGTTAACAAACTCATAAATAGAGAAACTTCCTGCTGCTGACTGAGAAGGTGTAAAGATTCCGATAATTCTGGCGGTAGTGTAAATGAGTGAAGAGCGCCTTGCGTTGTTGGGTTGGCGGGGCGAGGAAAGTCGGTCGGAAGTTGTAGAACCGGTAATAGACCCTGTAACTGAGACTGCCAGTAGTCTAAATGCTGCTGAAGGGGAGAAAGGCCAGCCGGTGACGGGGCCTGTAGCCACTGCCTTTGCCACACAGAAAAGTCAGCGTATTGAATGGGTAGATCCGGTGACTTAGGCTGGTTTTCTTGGGTAGCAGTCCCTGCTTGCTGAGACGATTTCTCTTGAACAAGGGCTTGATAGCCTGTCGTGACTTCTTTAAGTAAGACACCCATTGACCACGCATCGGTAATGATGTGGTGCAGGGAGAATAATAAAACATAATTAGATTCAGCCAGGTGTAGGAGCTGTGCTCTCAGGAGGGGGCCTTGCGCTAAATCAAAGGGCTGTTGAGATTCTGCCTGCATGAACTGTTGCATGGCCGGCTGTTGCTGATTGTGAGGTAAGTGACTGAGATCTGTGTGCTGGATAGATAAGGCTAAATGGGGCGTGATCGCCTGGACTGGCACACCATCGACCAACTCAAAGGTTGTTCTCAAGCTCTCATGGCGTTGAATGACTGCGTTCAGGCTTTGTTCAAAAGCGGGAATATTCAGAGCGCCCGTAAGTTTGACCGCTGTTGAGATATTGTAGCTAGGATCACTAGGCTCTAACTGATCGAGGATCCAAAGTCGTTCTTGAGCAAAAGACAGCGGTAAGGGCTGCTCTCGACTTGCGGGCAGAATAGCCAGTGCTTCCGGTGGTTGAGGGGTTTGAGATGATTTGTCAATTTGGCGTGCTAAGGCTGAAATGGTCGGGGATTCAAACAGCACCCGAATCGGCAATGTTTGTTCAAAGCGCTGCCGTAGTCGCGAAATTACCTGGGTTGCCAGTAGAGAGTGTCCGCCTAGTTCAAAGAAATTGTCGTCTCGTCCCACTTGATGGGTCTGCAAAACTTGTTTCCAGATCTCTGCGATCTGACGCTCAGTCTCGGTTTGAGGTGCCGTCTCTTGGAAACGTATCGGCTGAAGAAAGTCGGGCTGAGGGAGCGCCTTGCGATCAACTTTGCCATTGGGCGTGAGGGGCAATGCCTTCAACCTCACAATAACTGAAGGAACCATGTGTTCTGGCAGCTGCATCTGCAGGTTTTTTCGTAATGTTGCCGATGTTGTGGCTTCAGGGAAGACCCCATAGCCCACCAGTCGCTGGTCTCCTAGGTTATCTTCTCGCGCTATTACAACAGCCTCTTTCACACCAGGCTGTTGCCGCAGAACGGCCTCGATCTCGCCCAGCTCAATCCGGTAACCGCGTAGCTTTATCTGATGGTCTAGTCTGCCGAGATGCTCCAACTGACCGTCCGCACGATAGCAGGCCAAATCTTCTGTTTTATAGAGGCGGCTGGCAGCTTTATTGGTTTCAAAAGGATTCGTAATAAAGCGAGTCGCCGTGAGTTCGGGCCGCTGCCAGTAGCCTCGGGCTAACCCATCACCGCCAATATGAATTTCTCCAGGCATCCCGATGGGCACTGTATGCAAGTGCTGGTCAAGGAGATAGATTTTAGTATTGTGAATAGGATGACCGATCGGAATTGGGGCTGTTGAATCAGTCACTTGATGCAGCGTAGACCAAATAGTGGTTTCTGTTGGACCATAGAGATTCCAAACAGTGGCCCCTCTGTTTAGCAGCTGTTCAGCGAGGTCATGGGAGAGGGCTTCACCGCCCGAGAGAATCTTGAGATCGGCCTTGCCACGCCAGCCCGCACTTAGAAGCATTTGCCATGTGGAAGGCGTCGCCTGCATGACCGTTGCCGCTGTTGCTTCTAATGCTGCTATGAGCTGAACGGCATCTTTGGTTGCGGACTGAGAGGCGATCGCAACCCCAGCGCCCGTCGTCAGCGGTAGGAGCAGCTCTAGGACGGCAATATCGAACGACAGTGTCGTCACTGCCAGCAGGCGATCCGCAGGCTGGAGTGAGAGATGTTGTTGCAAAGACCACAAAAAATTAACGACCGAGTGATGCTCAATCATCACGCCTTTGGGCGTTCCTGTTGATCCAGAGGTATAGATCACGTAGGCCAAATTTTGAGGTGTGACGCACGTGACAGGGTTATGCTGAGGCTGTTGAGAAATCAGATCCCAATCTGTGTCCAAACAGAGGACTTTCGGAGGATGGGGTTGTTCTTTGATACCAACGGCTAGCTGATCGCTGAGGCTAGTTTGCGTGACCAATAAGGCAGTCTGGCTATCCTCGATCATAAAGCGCAGCCGCTCTTGAGGATAGCTCGGGTCGAGGGGGACGTAGGCTCCTCCCGCCTTAAGAATGCCGAGCAGTGCAATAAGCATCAAAGGCGATCGCGCTAGAGAGAGTCCTACCAGCATGTCGGGTTCAATGCCCAACGCTTGCAGGTAATGGGCGAACTGGTTAGCCTGCTGATTCAGCGCCTGATAGGTGAGCGGCTGGGTATTGTGGAAGACCAGTGCGATCGCATCAGGCGTTTTCTCGACTTGTTGCTCAAACAATCGATGAATACTACCGTTAGGAACCGATAGCGCTGTCTGATTCCAGGTGACCAAAAGCTGCTGGCGCTCAGCGGGTGTCAGCATGGAGAGCTCAGAAAGCGTGTGTGATGTATCGGTGGGGATAGTCTCTAAAAGCGTTTGAAGATGCTTGCCAAAGCGCGTCATAAGCTCATCATTAAAGCGATCGCGATCGTAGACTAACTTAAGCGTGAGGCAATCACCCGGTTCTGCTACGACCGTCATCGGATAGTTGGTTCTTTCCACCATCCGCACCGGGCAAATTCGAATATTACTCTCTTTCAGTTCAAGTGTCTTCGGATAGTTCTCGACTATCAGCAAGCTTTCAAACAAAGGGACGCCTGCTTCAACCTCGCTCCACTGCTGAAGCTGACTGAGGGGCATGTAGTCATACTGGCGAGCTTCAGCTTGTTGAACCTGAAACTGCTGTAGCCAATCAATGACCCTCATCTGAGGCTCAATCTGCGTTCGCACCGGTAAGGTATTAATGAGCAGGCCGACCATGGACTCAGCCCCCGTCAGGTTCGGTGACCGGCCAGAAACGGTTGCGCCAAATACCACATCTGTTTCTCCACTATAGCGACTCAACAAGATGGCCCAAGCGCCTTGAATGAGGGTATTGAGCGTGAGTCGCTGATGCTGAACAAAGTTTTGGAGTTGGGTGGTGGTGGCGGCTGTCAGTTGGATAGTTTGTTCTACGTGGCGCGGCAGCGTTTTATGAAGCGTGCTATCCGGCAAGCAGCTCTCGCTGCGATGAGACTGCCTGCTAATGAGTGTTGGGTTCGTAAATCCTTTAAGAGACTGTTGCCAAAAACGCTGAGCTAGCGCGTGATCTTGCTGTTGTAACCAAAGAATATACGCTCGGTAGGGGCGGGTGGGTTCTAGGCTAAGCATTTGACCTTTACAGATAGTCTCATATTGCTTCCAGACCTGTTCTGAAAGCAGCGCAGCGGACCATCCATCTAGCAATAGATGATGATGGCTCCAAATAAAATAACAGCACTCAGGCCCTAACTGAATGAGGGTAAGCCGCATCAAAGGAGACTTAGATACCACAAAACCCTGGGCTTGATCAGCTTTAAACCAGTCATCTAGCTGCGATTTCTGCACTTTCTCTGATAAAGACTGCCAGTCTTGTTGATCGATTTTTAAGGTCACCTGCCGGCCTACAACCTGTAGCGGTTGCGCTAGCTTCTCCCAAACAAAAGCGGTTCTTAAGATGGCATGATGATCAATACATCGCTGCCAAGCTTGCGCTAGCGCTGAAAAGTTAAGAGGGCCGCTGATCTCCAAGCCCATCTGTTCTACATAAACGCCCGAGTCTGGGGTGTACAAACTATGAAATAGCATCCCCTGCTGCATCGGAGAAAGGGGGTAAACATCTTCAACATTTTGACGATTAATCATGATTCATTACCCTCAAATTCGACGGTATCGAGAATGGCATCTACATCAGCTGAGTTTAGGCCTGTCCATGCAAATTCAGTAGGCATCGCCTTCTCCTCAGGCTGATAGTTGGGTGGAATGAGCGATCGTAATTGTTCTCGGTACGCCTGAGCTAAGGCTGCAATTGTGTTGTGGGAATGAAGGCACTCGTCGTAGGCCCAAGTCAATTGAAGACATCCTTGCGTGACGAGACCATTGATTTCTAAAGTATAATTACGATGATTTTGGGCGCTATACGCCGCGCCGCTAGATTCGGCGTATAGCGCCCATTGCGACTGGGCCAGGTCAAATTTGCCTAAATAATTAAAGAGAATACTGGCTTGAGGTAGCGCTTTGAGTACGTTGGGCAAGGGCGGCGATGCCAGATAGCGCAGCAGTCCATAATGGATCCCGTGTTGCCTCACTGTTTGTAGTTGAGATTTTATGCCTTGAAGGGCGCTGTCAAAGTCTGAGGCATCTAGCCTGAGATAGGCCGGATAAACAGTCGTAAACCAGCCAAGCGTTCTAGACACATCT
Source organism: Nodosilinea foveolarum (assembly GCA_003242035.1). Taxonomy (GTDB): domain Bacteria; phylum Cyanobacteriota; class Cyanobacteriia; order Phormidesmidales; family Phormidesmidaceae; genus Phormidesmis; species Phormidesmis foveolarum. Next base: position 7,532 of record QBMC01000197.1, read on the forward strand.
AGCATTGGAAAAAGCGACTCGCGTCCATGACCTTCAAGATCAATTAGGCAAGCCGACTGCCCTGTCCACTGCTGTAGAGATAACAGAAGTACGGTTAGGAGGATTTCATGAAGCTGGGCATCGTATATTTGCGCGGAATGCTGGAGTAGAAACTGCGTTTCAGATGGGTTGAATTCAAGGGTGATAGGTTGACGAGAAGCCAGTTGCTCGGCAGTAGATTCATTTTCAGTGGGCGTTTCAGTGGGCAGTGGTACGACAGGCTGCTCTAACATTTCTAACCAGAAGCCAGTTTCTTGTTCGAGTTCGGCTGATGTTGCATAGGTCTGTAGCTTTTGAGCCCAGGTTTGAAAAGCCGATGTTTTAG
>QBMC01000198.1 GCA_003242035.1 Nodosilinea foveolarum
AATGGAATTACAGAGCTATTCCTGAAAACTTGACAGTTATTGATTGAGCGTTCCTTAGCTGGCTGAGCTGGATTTTAGCGGGAATTGGCTTCAAACTAAGCAGTGTCCCGGACGTTCGGTTTAGTGGGCTGTGGTGGCATTTAGGTTTGTCGGTGGGATGGGCGACCGCGCTTTACTTACTCCATCCCGACCGGCTAAATCCCCGGCTTCAGCAGATGAGCCGACTGAGGATGCGCCGGTTGACAGACGAGCCACCGAAGGAGGAGCCGGTGCTGCTGAAGCTAAAGCGCTATCCGGTGAAGCCGCTGTTGGGTGAGATGGGGTTTGTGCTGGGGCGATCGCTCGGATTTATCGTGATTGTGATGGCGCTGAGTCCGGTGAGCTGGGCGGATTGTCCGGTGCTGGTGTCGGCCTTTTGTTTGGCTTGGCTGCTGGGTTTGGTAGTGCCGGGTGCGCCGGGTGGCGTGGGTATATTCGAGGCGACGGCAACGGCTTTGCTGAGCGGACATCTGCCGATTGGCGTCATTGTCGGCAGCGTGGTTTGCTATCGCATGGTCGGGACGCTAGCTGAGCTAATCGGGGCGGTTGTTTTTTGGATGCAGGCTAAGCTGTGGGCTGATTCCTAAGTCCGACGATAAAAACTAAGTGTTGGGATAGAAGATTGTCCATCGACCTATTTTTTCTGACTGGGGGTAGCTATTTAGCAACCAGTTCCAACGGTCTGGAACGTCTCCCCTAGTCACGAGAGTAGAGGGCGAATCGGCTAATGTTTGTAAATAGGCTCTGGCTTCTGTCCGACGAGAATAGACCCAATACTTTCGCCAGTTGTCGTTGGCTTGAAACTGAAGCTCTCGGCCAATCACCTGCTCCGAATCTTCAATCATCCAAGGTGATAATGTCGCGGTCTAAATTGAAGGCGAGTGAGGGCAATAACTTGTTGTAAACCAGCACAGGTTGGTCTTGCAGACCCTGGGTTTTGATGAACTGCGCGAGCGGACGGGTGCCGCCTAGCAATAGCTCGTTGGCCTGTAAGAAATAGCTGCCGTAGAGCGTGATCGTCATCGTGCAGAGAAAGGCCATGACGCTGATTCGTAGCGGGGGCGATCGCAGTATCAAACAGACTATCGGCGGTATGAGGAGGAGGAATAGAGCGATCGCAATCATCGGCCAGCTCACGACGATATCAGCCCCTAGCCGCTGGGCAATCAGGACGCCGAATAGGGCCAGTCCGCCTATCAGTTCATAGAATCCGAAGAAGATCCGTGTGATCCCTTTTAGCGTTGAGGGTACAAAGTTAGCGAGCGAGCAGGCGAGGACTAGCGCAATACCTGGGTAAATGGGCAGCAGGTAAAGCATCAGCTTGGAGCTGGATAACGAGAAAATGACCAACGGCAGTAGCAGCCAGTAAATAGAAAGCTGTCGGGTCTCGGTGTTTTGAAGCTTGCTTTGGCGTTGATTTCTACCAAAGCGAAGCCAGTTAGCTGCGTAAAGAAAGCCCCAGGGTAAGGTGGTGGTGACCAGGATAAGCGGGTAGTACCAAAAGGGTTTGGCGCGATCAAATGCCTGGTCGTCTGTGACTCTAGCGACTACCTGCTTACCGATAAAGTAGTCGGCGAGTCCTGAGACTTCTCCAGAGACATAGACGTACCAGGATAGGCCAATGCCAACGCACAGCACGCAGGCTTCTAGGAGATGGTAAATAGGGACTCGATAGTTTTCTTTGTGGGCCAGCATTAAATAGAACCAGAAGAAGAAAGGCACCACGAAAATAGCGAGGCCTTTGGTCAAGAATCCGATTCCGATGGCGAGGGCGCTGCCGTAGATTCCCCAAACCTGGCGCTGGCAGTAGTAGGCGCTCATGCAGTAGACAGTGGCTAGCACAAGCGTAGTGAGAAAGCTGTCGGTGGTGAGATTGCGAGCGCCGAGGATGCTGAGCGGTAAGGAGAGATAGATCAAAGTGGCTAGCAGGGGGCGAAGGCGATCGCTAGAATTTTCTGTCGCGGACGGTCTAAATAGCCTATGGGCGATGCCGTAGACGAGTGCGCCTTGAGCGATGAGGGAGATCTGTAAAAAGAATCGAGCGCCGAATGCGTTGACGCCAAAAAGTTGGAATCCGAGACTGGTGATCCAGAAGGTAACCGGCGGTTTGTGATAGTGCCAAATGTTTAGCAGTGAGGGATGTAGCCAATTACCGGAGCGAAACATTTCTCGGCTAATTTCGGCATAGCGGGCTTCGCTGGCTTCTAGTACGCCCCAGCCGTTGAGGTTGATGAGCAGGGGGATGAGGGCGATCGCTAAAACCTAAATCAGCGTATAGCCTTGCCTTTGTGATGCTCTTTTTAGAAGCTTTGGCAAGTTCTCTGAGGACTGATCTACAGAAGTCGATGGCATAAAATACTGCTAGGGCAAGGGGGATTTAGGCGTACACAGGCGCTGTAATCTCGCAAGCAATTGTCACAATATACCAGCGCGATCCCAACTGGCTTTGGGATGATGACGGTTACTTACCGATGCACAAGGGCAGCTATCTACTTTGTTAGACTCCATTCCCGATCTTTCTGTGGTTGTTCCTATTTACAACGAAGTAGAGACGATTCCTTTACTGGTTGATAGGGTGAGCGCGGTGCTGTGCGAGCTGCCTTACAGCCACGAGTTTATCTGCGTAGATGACGGCTCTACGGATGGTTCGGCAGCGCTGCTAAAATCGCTGGCGGCGACTCAAGAGGGGTTTCGCGCTGTGCTCTTACGCCGCAACCACGGTCAATCTGCGGCGATGTCTGCCGGGTTTGATATGGCGAGGGGCCGGGTAATTGTGACGCTAGATGGCGACTTGCAGAACGATCCGGCGGATATTCCGACGGTGTATGAGAAGGTGCTAGAGGGCTACGACTTGGTGAGCGGCTGGCGGGTGGCACGGCATCAGGAAGACTCTATTGTGCGGCGGTTTCCGTCTAAACTTGCTAACTGGCTGATTCGTAAAGCGACGGGTGTGAACGTGCATGACTATGGCTGTACGCTCAAGGCGTACCGGTCTGAGGTGGTGCGCGATATGCCTTTGTACGGCGAGCTGCACCGGTTTTTGCCCGCTTTGGCCAACATTGAGGGGGCGCGGATTACGGAGGTGCCGGTGGGTCATCGGGCGCGGCAGTTTGGCCACAGTAAATACGGGCTGGGGCGGACGCTGCGGGTGATTATGGATTTGCTGACCATTTTCTTTATGCAGAAGTTTTTAACTCGGCCGATGCATGTGTTTGGTTCGTTTGGGATTTTATCGCTGCTGAGTGGGATGGTGATCGCCTTCTACCTAGCCATAGAAAAGTTTGTAATGCAGGCCGACGTGGGCCAGCGTCCGCTGCTAATGCTGGCGGTAGTGCTGTTTATTACGGGCATTCAGCTCTTTTGCTTTGGGTTGCTAGCTGAGCTGCTGATGCGCACCTATCACGAGTCGCAGCATCGACCTATTTATCGTATTCGTGAGGTGGTGGGCGATTTAGGAGAACCCAGGCCCAGAAGTGCAGAAGAGCTGGTAATTCGTTAATAGGTCAATGGTCGCGTTCTTGTAGGATGGGCCTCTGGCCTGTCCATCTCCGGCCTCTCCAAGCTGGGTGGATAGCGATAAAGATTTTTTAGGGACTGGTAGAGAAATTTAGCGATGGTGCAGATGGCGAACAGACAAGCGGCGGGCGAGCGGGATGATGGACGCGATCGCCAAAGCGTTTGGACAAAAAAGGCGGCGTTTTGGGTAGTGGTGTGGTGTGCGATCGCGCTAGCAATTCGGCTGACGCATCTAGCCTCAAAGCCACCCTGGGGCGATGAAATTGCCACCATTTTGTTTAGCATGGGTAACTCTTCACGGTTGATTCCGCTGAACGAAATGATTAGCGTTGACCAAATTCTGCGGCCTTTGCAGGTGACGCCCGGATCTACGCCTTGGGACGCCGTTCGATATTTGCTAACCGAGGATAATCACTCCCCAGCTTACTTCGCACTGGCGCATCCCTGGATGCAGCTCTTTGCTCGCCCCGATGGCTATGCTTCGCTGTGGGCGGCGAGGGCGCTGTCGGCTATTTTTGGGGCTTTAGGGGTGCCCGCGATCTATCTGTTGGCTTGGGTGAGTTTTCGCGATCGGGCGATCGCTATTCTCTGCGCGGCGCTGATGGCCGTTTCTCCTTTCGGGGTCTTTCTAGCGCAAGAAGCCCGTCACTATACGCTAGCTAGCCTGCTGGTGATGGCTTCTTTAAGCTGCTTTGTGCTGTCTGTACGCGCTTTGAGTGAGGGCAAGACTCTTAGCTGGCCAACGACATTGGGCTGGATTTTGACGAATGCGCTGAGCGTTTCAGTTCACTATTTTTCGGGCATTACGATTGTGGCTGAGGCGCTAACGCTGCTGGTGCTGCTGGTAAAGCAGTGCAGAGCTGACGGTGCGGTTTGGCGTAGAAAGCCCTGGATGAGAATTTATATTGCTGCTGTTGGTACTTTTGTCGGCTCGGCTGTTTGGTTGCCTATTTTGCTGAACTTCTACGGCAGTCCGCAGTCTAGCTTTTTGCGCTCTGGCCCTTCGAGCTGGAAGTATTGGGTAGACCCGATTGCGCAGTCGGTGGCTGGCTGGCTTTATGCGGTGCTGTCTCCGATTACTAACTTTTATGGGCCGTTGGCGATCGCGATTGTTGCGCTCACCTGCATTTTCTTACTGCTCCTGTACGCGCCCTGGCTAATCGCCAATCTCAACCGCGCTTGGGGCTTTCAGCTCCATCAGCCTCAGCTTCGAGTGGGTCTTCAGGCGATAGGTGGGTTTTTCATTATCGCCAATTTGCTTTTTCTACTGATTTGCTATGGGTTGGGTTTTGACATTACCCGAGGGCATCGGTATAGCTTTGTCTTTTTTCCTAGCATTTTAATTTTAGTGGGCGCGGGGCTATCTCCTTTTTGGCAATCTAAAGGATCTTCTGAGCGGTTGGTTGAGGGGCGATACTTCGAAGGAATGGCCTCGCCAACGCTGCAAAAGTTTTCTCAAGTAAAGCTCCCTTTTGTCAAGCGATTTATCAGCGGCAAAACCTTTGTCATCGCGGTTATTTTTATGGGATTTTTAGGATCTCAGACAATCACGAACAATCTCTCGCATCTCAAGTTTTACAAAGCCGACCGATTTATTAATCTGGTGCAGGCTGAGTCCAAATTTCCGGCGGTGATTGGGACTAATACGACGATTGCCGATCAGCCGGTGGTGGTGGGCATTGAGATTATGTCTACGGCCTGGGAAGCGAGGACTCAGCTCAACGCACCCGATGCAGCACAGCGCTGGCCCACTGCGCCCCGATTTATAATTGCTGAAAATAATGCGGCTAAAGGACTTGAAGCAGATACTCAGCTAGCGAAGAGTTTGAAGACGGTGGCTCGTCCGTTTGACTTGTGGATGTTGAATACGTCGCCCGATTTGGCGAGTGCAGGCTGTTCGTCGTTGGAAAGTGGCAATAAGGGATCTTACAGCTATGCTCACTATGTATGTGATTGAATCTCGGTATTTGAGCGTTACTTGCCGCCTAAGAATCCGGGTAGCCAACTGCGAATAGTTTCCCAAACGTCCATCGGGCCGATGCCAAAGACCAACCATAGGCCCAGTAGGAAAAGTCCGGTTAAGAAGGCAGCTTTGATGGTTGAGCGAACGAGTCTTAGCACCCAAAAGAATATAATTGCGGCGATCGCCAATGCTCCAACTGTTAGGGCCAATGCCATCCTTGTCCTAGCTCCTTTTACGCTCAAATCCTACTGCTGAATGCATAGTTTACATCAGCGGCATGAGACTCTATTCCTAACCGACGCAACTGGATTGATCTAATTGTTTAAACTACGGCAGACGCAACTTGCTCGGTGACGGCAGTGCGCGCCCATTGATCGACCGCGAGGATATCGTCTAGTCCGGGGGCTGTGTTTAGGTCTTTTTGGTGGCGATCGCACACTTTTTCAATCACCTTAGCAATGTCTAAGTAGTGAATTTTCTCTTCTAAAAACAGCGCTACGGCCTGTTCGTTAGCGGCATTGAGCACGGCGGTCATGGTGCCGCCTGCTCGTCCGGCGGCGTAGGCTAAATCCATGCAGGGGTACTTCTGGCGGTCGGGTTCGCGGAAGGTGAGATCGCCGGATTTGACCAGGTCTAGAGGCTCCCAGTCGGTGTAAATTCGCTCAGGCCAGGAGAGAGCATATAGCAGTGGTAGCCGCATGTCTGGCCAGCCTAGCTGCGCTAATACTGATGTGTCTTTTAGCTCGATGAGCGAGTGAATGATGCTCTGTGGATGGATGACGATATCAATGTGGTCGTAGTCCATGCCAAATAGATAGTGCGCTTCGATGACTTCTAAGCCTTTGTTCATCAGCGTGGCTGAGTCTACGGTGATTTTTTTACCCATCGACCAGTTGGGATGCGTAATAGCGTCGGCCATCGTGACCTTGGGCAGGTCTTTAGTTGGCCAGTCGCGGAAGGCTCCCCCAGAGGCGGTGAGTAAAAGTCTTTTGAGTCCTGCTTTAGGGACGCCTTGCAGACATTGAAAGATGGCGGAGTGTTCGGAATCGGCGGGGAGGAGCTTGACGTTGTGCTGTTTGGCGAGCGGGAGGACGACTGGCCCGCCTGCAATTAGGGTTTCTTTGTTGGCTAGGGCAATGTCTTTGCCTGCTTTGATGGCGGCAATGGTAGGGAGTAAACCAGCGCAGCCGACGATGCCAGTGACGACGGCTTCTGCATCACCGTAGCGGGCAACTTCTACGATGCCTGATTCGCCTGCGAGGATAATCGGCTGTGGATTTAGGGGGGCGATTTCCCCTTGGGAAGGCTTCGCCAACGCTTCCTTCAATTCCCCTAACTTACTCTCATCACAAATCGCGACAATTTCCGGCTTAAACTGCAAAACCTGCTTAGCCAAAAGCTCCACATTACTTCCAGCAGCAATACCCACCAGCCGAAACTGGTCTGGATGAGACGCGACGATATCCAGAGTTTGAGTCCCGATAGACCCAGTTGAACCGAGCAGGGTAATGGCTTTCACGAACGCTACCGCCTGTAATATTTTCTTAATGGTGCTTTCAGTACTATAAGACACCGTTGGCGAACTACTCTAGTACAAACTGCCTAAGCAGCATCCATTTGATTGCTCACCTTTTAACGACAGAAGACTGCTACGCAGATTGTTATTTGATACAAAGCTCATGACTATTCACGAATCAACGACTGACAATCGCATTTTGCGATCGCTACCAGATAATATCTATGCGGCGATTATGTCATGACCGCTCCGCTAGATCTGCTTTGTGATGACAGCGCTTAAACGATGGGGAGTACCATGTCTAATCGGTCAATAAAATCATGAACAATTATTTGGTTTTTGATAAACATAACTTTGCCTTTGAAATTGCAGAGGTAAGGAAAAAACCCATAGCTAGCTTCTTCTACAGCATTGCTATCCTCTGGATAATCAAAGCTTTGCAGGATATTTTATTTCCATCCAACCAGCGTTTTGAAGTGTTCTAAATCGCCATGTGCATAATCTCGAAAATCTCTCTTTGGACTTCAAATCCAACTTTCCATTGCCGTAATAGTTCCATAATTTTTCGATGCTCAACAGATCGCTCTCTGGGAAATAGCTAATATCCTCCGAGTTAAAGTAGCTGCCTATTGGTTTTCCAGTTGCCTTACACATCAGGTCATACGTGAGTTTATCAGCTTGTCTGAATTTACTTTTATTAAGCAAAGAGTGAAGTGTAGAGTAATCGATTCCCGCATCAGACTCTAGAACAATATCTTCCATATCCCATCGCGACAAAGAATGTGCGTAAGGATTCAGGTCGTAGCTAGAGGAATTAAAGAAGGAGCATCGGGCAACT
>QBMC01000199.1 GCA_003242035.1 Nodosilinea foveolarum
TAGGGGCGCAGCCATAGCATTAGAAATGTGAACAGGAATAGTCTCTATTCTACAAGACTATCTTATGAAAGATTAGACTGACCTACTTAGTAGCCCCAATTGCATCCGCAATATCTTGATGAATTAGCTTAATCGGGACTGTTAGCCCTTCCTCCGTCAACTGGCCAAAGCGGTTCGCTAACCAGCATACAAACTGAAGTAATCTTAGCTTCATCTGGCGACAGTGAACAATCCTGAGTAGGTCGTTAGACTGTTGCACCTGAGCCATTACAGATTCGCGAGAAAAGCCGTCGCTAATATCCAAAGCTTGAGCGATCACCTCACTGAGACACTGGACTTCGTAAAGAGAGATTTGAGAAATCGCCTCACCAACCCTATCGCCCGCACTCCAAAATCCTAAGGGAATGGAATCTCCCTCCGGACTCCAGGTTACGGTTCGAACATAGCCACTTTGGATGTGCCAAAGGGCATTACTGCGGGTGGGCATTCTGTCGTGACGGCTAAAATGAACGGGTTTAGCCTGGTTGAACGCTCTGCCCTGAGGCGAACGTAGCGCTGTCACCGGAGGTATCAGTACTTTGGGTGGAAAAAGGTGTAGAGCAGCAGCCATTGCAAAATTTGCCGGGTGATTTGTACAGAAAAAGCTAGCGCGAAAAGACGTCAGCGCCCTTAGGTAGCGGTTGCTTGAAAGACGATCCGCTCGTCGCTGGCTAGCTGATTTCGAGGCGGATTGCCGATGTTGGAAATATGCGCGGTGATGACGCTGGCGGTTGCTTCGGCATGATGAAAGTGGAAAAAGTGATTCCCTTCGGGGCATTGCCATAGGCGATCTCCAGGTTTCATTGCATCGTGCCAAAGCGTTTGTTTTTGGCTACAGATAATAGAGTCGTGTGCGCCATTACACACCAGTAGCGGAACTGTTGTACTTTCGGCTGGAATCTCGGTGTGGTGGGCCAGCGAGTGCAGCGTTAGATTGCTGTCTAAGTCTTTTTCTAGCAGTTGGGCGATCGCTTTATAGAGTCTAGCGGGCTGATTGCCAAACAGATTTCGAGCCACTTGAGCCAGAATGATTTCTCGGCTACAGGGCAGCAACTGCCGGAGCGCATAGTAATGAGCCTGCCAGTTAACAGCGGGCATTGCATTGACGGACAACAACGTTAAAGACGCCACTCGCTCGGGGTGGCGGCGGGCATACAGCAAAGCCACCACGCCGCTAACGCCATGGCCCAACAGATGTACCTTGTAGTGGGGATTACCGGATCGCTGTTCTAGGGCAGCGCGATCGCTCACATAGCTATGCAAAGCGGCGACAACAGCGTCCACACAGCACGGTTCATCCACGGTTTGCGAATATTCCCACTGCCTGACAGGGGCTATTTTCACCAACCGCGACAGCAAACGCCGATCAAAACATTTGAGATAGGGACTAACCGACAGCCAAAGCAAATTAGGAGTGTGATTCATGGCATGATTGCGCAGTAAGTAGGGAAGTCAGCGCGTAGGGTTTACGGAAGGAACAAAAGTCAGTTCGACTTGCTATTGATTATCACTCTCAATAGATAACTCTACGAAGTATACCCTAGTTTCTTTCTAATTGGGAAGAGTTCTCAATAAAATCGAGACTAATTGTCATTAATTCGGATTCTTTGGGTGGTATTGCGCTAGCTGGATTTGTGGCCGCTTACTCCGACCAGCGCCGCAATAAATTAGTCATGCTTTTTGAGATCAGATCGAACTCTGTACTTTTGCCCTGCGAGTTAAAAATAGAGCGCCGCGCCGTGTCGAGTTCAAACAAAATTTCGCGATTGGCTGGGTCTCTAATCCAGCTTTGTACCCAGCCGACAATGGCCCATCGGCTCCCTGCGGTAATCGGATCGACCCGGTGCAGGGTAGAAGAAGGATAGGCGATCGCACAGCCCGACTCCAACCGAAACGACTGCTCGTGGCTCTGCCCTTCAATCACTAGCTCTCCGCCGGTATAAGTCTCAGGTGGGGTGAGAAAAAGCGTAAAAGAAACATCAGAGCGCCAGCGGCCCGCCATCATTGCGTTATCGGTGTGAGTGCCGTAAGACATGCCGACTTCGTAGCGGCTAAAGAGTAGCGTATGAATTTCCTTAGGACGCACCGTTGCTTGGAACAGGGCGTTTTGGGAGAGGGCAGTTTGGGTTTGGGTTTTGAGGGCGATCGCCAGTGGATCGTCCGCCTTAAGCTGCTGGTTATTTTTTACCTCACGGGCGTTCCAGCCAGCGGTCTTTTTACCGTCGATAAATTCGGCCTTAGAGAGTTTATCGAGGATATCCTCGACTGCTGACGGGGTAAAAACGTTGGGGATTTCAACAATCATTGAAGACAAGTTGGCTTGGATGGCTACGTTCTTTTTACAGTAACACTCGGCAATCACAGGGGCGATTACCGAGTGCCAAAACCTGAGATAGACCATGACGGCTGCGGGTCAGCCATCAGCACACATTCAGTAACGGTGTATTTCACGGCAGGCGTGGCGATCGCGCTACTACAAGAGGATTTTACCCAGACTGTTTTCTGAATATCTTGAGTGAGCTTTGCCCGGTAGGTAAGGGCCTGAACGCTCGTTTCGTTCGACTTTATTAGGTTCTCTCCAGTCGCAACAGAAATAGGAGAAACAGAAATTTCTACACTCACTTCACCCTGACTCAAACGCAGAGCAAGAGAATCATCCGGCTGACTACTCGCTTCCTCTAGCAGAATTCGGTAGGTCACCCGGTGTTCAAACCACGACCAGCCATGCTGAAGCATTAGCTGCCGCTCCAATATCTGAAGCGGTGCGGGCAATAGCCCCCAGCCCCGATACACCGAACAAAGCTGGTGGATAGACCCCCTGCGCGTAACGATCGCTTGCAGCGCAGAAAGGGTAAGGCGACCATAATAACGACCGTCTGGCAGAGAAATAGCAGTGGGCGCAAAGCGATGGCCACCGATATGACTGACTTTCCACAGGCGAACATTCGGGAGTTCGCCCTGAAGGACACTTTGAGTAGCTGCTCTAAAAAAGGGGTTGCCAAACCGAGCGCAGCACCGATCTCTCACGCCGTGAGTGCAGATTAAAATGTCTTGCTGCGTGATGGGTTGGCCGCGCCGCCGCTCCCGAGGAAAATCGCCCTGCCAATACGCTTTCAAACAATCCACGACTTGCGTCAAATCATTAAGCGGAAACTCGTAGCCCCGATATCCTTCTATAGACTCGTCAGCAGAGAAATGCTCGCCAGACGGCCCCGTTCTCTCATATATCATCAGCGTCACTGAAGCTGACGAAGCCGAAGCGCCACGGTTGATGGCTAAAAATTGCACCGACCGCTCAGCCTTAATCGCTTTTATATACTGACGAAGGGTGAGCGGAATATTTGCTGAGTCAAAAACTTTTGCCGCCCAAGGCAAAGGGCATTCAATCAGAACATAGGTTTGATAGTGCCCAGCGGTGCCAATAAGGTCTTCTCCGATCTGTTGGCTAGCGATCGCGCAAAAATCAGGTTTCATACGAAATTTTCAGGTTGATAATTCTCCAGCCGCTCAAATCACTCTTATTGATAATATATATCAATAGTATAGTACCTAACTAGGCTTTCTATCTGTACGGAGAACGGATAGTCTTTACGCATTAGCAAGGCGTCGTTTAGCGCAGTACCTCCAGCGCAGTATCTGCAATCAGTCGGTGGGCTGCTGTTGTTGGATGAAGGCTGTCCCAAAATAGGTAAGAATTTTGAGTATCGAGATTGTTGATGCAAGCTGCTATCAATGTGCAAACGTCGGTGGTATCGCTGGGGCCTAACGCGCCCGCCGCTACTGACTCGTACAGAGTGTAAACGTCTAGTAGCTCAACGTTGACGGCTCCTGAGCGGTTGAGATCAACAGTTGTCTGAGCCAGCGCCTGATTATGTTTGAAGACCAAATCGTTGAGGGCTGCAATCTGTCGGGGTTGTGCGGCTGTGGCCTGAAATAAGGGTAAGTCTCCCAGCTTCGGTAAGTTTACCAGCAGGAAGTTTTTCGCGCCTGCTTGTTCCAAGATCAAAACAGCCTGACGAATGTTGTCAACGGGTTTTGTAAAGTCGCGCGCTTGACCCGAAAGATAATCGTTAGCGCCCACCCAAATTATGTAGAGCGCCTGATCGTCGGCCTGAGGCGAGCTAGCGACAAATGCCTTAGCTTGAGCCAATGCGCCGGGGACAGCCACAGCAGGCGCACTCCCAAACTGTAGCCGACCAAACTCTCCAGATAAAGCGCCCCCGTAGGCGAAATTAGTCTCTGGAATACCCAGATCGTCTGCTAGGTATTCGGCCCAAACGGGGCCATTGGAGAAATGCCCTTTAAAGTAAGGCTCGGGCGGTAAGCCGGTTTTAGCAAAAGCGTTACCCGTATCTGAAAGGCTGTCGCCGAATGCATATATCTGACTAAACTCGGTGGCCTGGACCGGTAGCGTGGGTTGGAATAGGGCGATCGCCACAGCCGATAGTGAAACAACTCCCAGCGACCCGCCTTTAAAGATGCGTTTTATCGCAGAATAGTCGTCCGTTTTGAGGGGTCGTTTAGGGGCCAGTATGCTCAGTAACATTTTATACGCGCTAATGATAAAAGGCATCTTCTCGATAGAAAACGCCTTGCCCACTCAGTATAACGAGCGATGATTTACTTCGCCATCGGGACGACCAGCCTACGATTGGAATTTTCTATCGAAAGAATCAGAGCAGGAACCGGGATTGACGACCTGTTGCTTTTACTTTAAGTCCGAGATTCTGCTCGCTCCGAAACGGCGATGACGTTCTTGCCGACGGTATGCTCCGCTTCTGCATAGGTCTGTGCTTCAGCAATGTTCTCTAGCGGGTAGCGCTGATCGATCACCGAACGGATGTGACCAGCTTCAATCTGAGCTTTGAGATAGGCCAAATCTGATGCCTTAGACTTCAGCAAAATGACTTTGTATTTCTGCCCTGGCCACAAAAGCGAGAGAACGCTCTTAAGATAGTTGCCAGGATAGGGCTGTGTCGTGACATAAATACCCTTTGGTTGCAAAACAGCCTTGCACTCTGAAAGTGAGCGATCGCCCACCACATCGAAAACCAGGTCGTACTTAGCCGCTGTCTGAGTAAAATCCTGCTGCGTATAGTCAATCACCGAATCAGCTCCTAAATCCCTCACTAGCTCAGCATTCTTCCCGCTGCACACCCCTACAACAGTAGAGGCCCCTAGCACCTTGGCAATTTGAATAGCATAGGTGCCAACGCCCCCAGAAGCCCCGTTAATCAGCACTGCCTGTCCGGGCTGAAACTCGCCTTCGTCCCGTAGGGCTTGCAGCGCCGTCATGCCCGCTAAAGGAACAGCCGCCGCCTCCGCATGGGTCATATTAGTGGGCTTTAGCGCGGCCGCTTTCTCCGCAACGGCGGCGTATTCCGCGTAGGCTCCACCCGTAAGCTGATCCATCCGAGCGTAAATTAAATCGCCCGGTTTAAACCGCGTGACCTGCTCACCAATCTCAACGACCTCACCCGATACGTCAAACCCTAGCGTTATCGGAAAGCTGCTGCCCGTAAGTAACTTGAGCATTCCCTTTCGCATTTTCCACTCAATCGGATTAATACTGCTGGCAAACACCTTTATCAGCATCTGCTCTGGCGAAATCTGAGGACGCTCAATGTCTTCAATCTGAAAGACATCAGGGTCACCATAACGGTAAATAACAGCAGCTTTCATAGTGGCTTCCACAGGTTCGCGCTAGCTCTGAGCGCTGATTGTCCTGTCCATCATAGATAAATGGCTAGTAGAAAAACTCTCACCATCGACTGAAGATAATATCCCGATGCAGCAAGGCGCAGGCTGCAACCTTTTAGATATTCGCAAAGTCAGCTCGGTCGCACGAGGTCATCTCCCAGGAATCTGTAGCATCTAATACACCTGTATTAACCAAGCAATCGAACGGCCCTAGCCGAATTACCACGATTCTTTAATCGGCAACTATTCTTCAACCGGCTCACCCGGCACCGTGGAGGCCACCGTCAGATGAAACTCTGTCCCCAAGTCCCGCAGTTGATAGTTAACGATATACCGCTGATTATCGGCAAAAAACTGGTCTTTACGAGCCACCATTTCGTTAATAATCTCTCGCATCTCTCGCTGAAATAAGGGATCTTCCCCCTTTAGTAGCTCTCTGATAATTTCCTTCAGCGCTGCTTTTCTTTGATCTTTGGGCAAGAGTGCCAGGTTCCAGGCAATAACGGCGATACCCAGTAAGCTTTGACGCTGGTTGAGCGACATTTCTTCTTCCTTATCTTCGTAAGGTCCAACAAATGCACTCAAAACATCAGACATCCTAGCGTGACCTTTCGGCTCTTGCAGGATGTCCACAAACTCTTCTTTCAGCGGCCCCTGCCGGATGTCGTCTTCCATTTCTTGCATGGCTTGCCGCTGCATTTTTTCCCGCTGCTCCTGCTTCAGCAGCTCACTGAAGCCCTTAGATTTCTTAGCCATAGTGAATACTTCCTTAAAGTGTTGCTGTATTTTAGCATTGGCTACTTTATCCGTCATTCCTGTTTAATCGGGTAGCGCCCACAGTTGCAACTCACCCGTATTCTCATCGTAACCGGTGAATAAGAGGGCTGTGTCTATTGGGGCGATCGCAGGGGAATGTTTTCTTTGCCAGTTCAAAGTTGCAATTTCCTGCATTCCCAAACCAGTCCCATCTGTTTTAAGTAGCCTGTCTGTGTCGGGTAGCGGCGGTGGGTACGACGGAATAAAAGTGGTGGTTCCAAGGCGCTAAGTCCAGCACCTGACGCGTCCATTTAGCCGTCCCATCACTCACAGCTCGAAACCATTCGGCCCACTGCCGCTAAAGAACAGACGATCTTGAAAGATTGTGAACGGCCCTCTACTGCCCGAATTATGCAGTCGCTGAGTCCCTAGCGCTGTCCCGTCCGTGACCCATAGCTCATTAACTGGCATAGTTCTAGAGGCATTGGCATCGTCTGTGTCTCTAACACCCGATACAGCGCGTAAACGTCTCCCAAGAACCAACAGCAGAGCGGTTTTCAACAACAGATTGGCCACCACCGCCTTCAGCGCAAATATAGTTATCATTAGCCGCTTGCAAAGCAACTTTTTGGTTGACTAGCTTACTTTTTGAAATGGGCTTCTCTGACTTCTGCTCGCTTGGTTTGTTTAGAGAAATTACTTTGCCAATAATTTCGTCATTGGCAAAGTCAATGTTAATGTTAATGTTAATGACATTGGCTCCTTTAACAGCAGCTAAATCCTGCAAGAAAGTATTGAGTGTTGCGTAATTTGAGTATTCTGCTAGATCTTCTAGCCCTCCTCCTAGCGAAGCAATCTCACTAGCTATAGACCCAATTATTCCTGGCGTTCCACCTGTGAACTGTGTTGCTTCTAATGCCATAAGAATCAGCTTTTTGGGTTCTCTCGATCTGCTCCTCGCATATCTGACACATTTGTCAACAGCCGCGATTGGATTAGAGTCTCTTGTGTTATCCCAAGAATTATTAACGGCAAGATCGCCACTCTTATAATCCTGAATGTAGATGATATTATTCGTTTGAGCAGTCAGTTCTCCTATTGTTTCGTCACCTGAAATTGAATCAGTATAGAATTTACTGAATGTCTTTTGCGCAGATGCTTTAGCCGCTGCTAGTTGATCTCAACCCCCATCGCCTTGAACCGCAAATAAAATTACTTCGGACGGATTTTCTAGAATAAATCTACGAACATCGTCAACAACATCTTGAAAAGGAATGGTGAAGAACATATGCGAACAGTAAAGCTAAGGGAGCCGCAAACAAATAAAGTACCGACTATACAGGAACAATGGTAATA
>QBMC01000019.1 GCA_003242035.1 Nodosilinea foveolarum
ATCGGGTTTTCAGTCCCTAACCTATCAAGCTATCTCTGCAAATGAAATAGCCCTGCGCGTGTATAACTGATTATCAGGCCATCAAAAGCCGCTAATATAGACCCACCCACCGAACGCATCTAGCCGAATTATCCATCGCATTGTAGGAATGCGGTGCTAAAAACGACGGCTTCAAGGGTAGCCGCTCGTCTTTTTATTGTCATTCGCCGCTTGTCACTATCCAGCGCGTCCTATGCTGGCATCCACAGTCTTTATTTGCTCATGTCTTCTTTTTCCGGTGATTATTACCGACGACTACGTCTGCCCAAAAACGCCAGTCGCCAAGACATCAAAGCAGCGTTTCGGCGGCTCTCTCGCCAACACCATCCAGACCGACATCCCAACCGGCACAACGCCGCCGTGGTTTTTCAGTCGCTGCGCGAAGCTTACGAGGTGCTGATAGACCGCGTACAGCGCCAGCACTACGATCAAATTTGTCACAGCGCCGGACAAAACGAAGCCCTCATAGCAGCGGCTTTTTCAAGGGACAATCATCGGCTACTCAATCCCCAAACGCCCGCCGACTTTTACCTGCGCGGCGTCCGCTATGCGATCGCTCAAAACTACAAAGCAGCCCTCCAAGAATACGACTGCGCCCTAGCGCTCAATAGCAAACTAGAAGCCGCCTACCTGCGTCGTGCCGAAGTCCGCTACTCCCTCGGCGACGATCCCGGCGTCTTGGCCGACTGCCAAAGAGCCATTGCGCTCGATCCTCACGACTCGCAAACTCACTATTATCTGGGTCTGGCCCGCTTTCGGCTGGGCTATGTGCAAAGCGCGATCGCTGCCTTTACTAACGCGATCGCCCAAGATCCCGAAGACGCCCAAAGCTTTGCCAGAAGGGGCTTAGCCCACGAAGACCTGAACGATAGGCTCGAAGCCGCCCAGGATCTGCGCCGCGCCGCCCAGCTCTACAGGCAGCAGGGAGACATCACCAAATATCAAAGGCTCCAGCAATATCTCCGACGGTTTGGTACTATGGGGCAATCTCTCCCCGTCAAAACGACCCAACGGCTAGCGCAAACCGGCCTGAACTTTTGGACAAGTCTGTGGGCCAAGCTCAGTAAAGGTCTAGGACTCAAGCAACCGAACACCGGGCAAAATTGGCTCACCGCCGAAGCCGCCGAGCAAGACGCCATGATTCGGCAGCAGTCGGTCGATCAGTTTTCACTTCGACCCGAAGATAATCGCCCTGAGACCACCCCGCCCAAAAGTAACCACCCCGAAACGAACCAGCCTGACAGTATCCCCCTGCCGCCGCTTAAGCCAACCTACAAGCATCCCGACAGAAAACGCCGTTGGCCGCTCGTAGAACGGCGTTGGCCAAGCCTCTCTCACGGAGAATCGCGGCAGATATATTGGGCACCCGGCGTTAGCTCAAGACCGCTAGAGAGCGACCCACCCCCTAGAGATCGCCCCTTCATGCGATTCTTAGGCGGCGTTCAGACCACCTTTCGCCTGCTCACCAATCCGGCGGGCGAGCTAGTCCCGGTTTACCGCCAGCTCTCTTACTCCCAGGCCAATCGGGTGGGCTACGGGCTAGCCATACTAGCAAACCTCTGCCTGATGACCGGCTTGATGTCGCTGCTCGATCAAACTAGCTGGCTAGAGGCTTCTAGGCTGTGGGCCGCAGGCGGAACGGCCTATGTGTCGATGATTTTGGCGATCGCCATTGCCCGACTATGCCTACGCATTCGAGGGCTGTGGGCCGCAGATATTTTTACTGTAGGCACAGCAGTTTTACCACTGGGCCTTTGTGCCTGCATGATTGTGGGCATCAAAGCCGCCATGGTTGCCATTGCTAAAGCGTTGGCGATCGCACCTCCGCCACCTGCACTTTGGTTTACCAATCTCTTAATTCTCTCAGCGCTTTTCTGGGCCATCTCGCATTCGCTCATCGCGCTCTACAACGGCCTCTGCCAGCTCCATCCCTTCCCCGCAAAGGTAGCTGCCTGGTTCGTTCCTCTAGTTATCGCCATTGGGTTTGCTACCGGCTTGGGTAGCTGGGAATGGTTAGCAGCCCCTGCCAGCAGCTTAATTTTCAGGTAATCTCTTAGCTTTACGATGAATCATATTGTTAAGCAGAAACCCCTCGGCGTAAGCTAGGGAATCCCTGCTTCTTTAGGACGGGGAATAGTCAATTGTAAAGACACATTGCCAGGGTGAGACTACCCCCTGGCAAGTTGGTTTAAAATGATCTATATATGGGAGTCACTCTATACGTCAAATACGTTAGAGTTATTAGCTTAAATTTACCGTTCACTTAACAAATCATCGTTGCGTTCTTTAAGAGGAAAAAACAATCGCTAAGAAACCACTAATCAATCAACAGATTCGAACCGCACAGGTTCTCCTGATTGACAATGAGGGTACAAATCGGGGCCTAACAGATACCTCAGAAGCTTTAGCACTCGCTAAGTCGGTCAAGCTCGATCTGGTAGTGGTCTCACCCGACCAGGAAGTGCCTGTTGCCAAAATTTTGGACTACGGTAAGCACCAGTACCAGAGCCGTAAGCGCCAGAAGCAAAGCGCTCGTACGTCCGTCAAAGAAGTCAGGCTGCGCCCCAATGTCGGCGACTCTGACTATCAAGTACGAATTGACAAGGCGATCGCCTGGTTAGAACGCGGCGACTCGGTTAAGTTTCAGGTGCGCTTAAGAGGCCGAGAACACCAGCATCGCGATCGCGCGACCGATTTGCTCACCCGCGTCGTCGAAGATTTGGCCAAGGTCAGCAAGGTACAGACGTTTGATCGGCGATCGCTGATGGTACAGGTCGTCCCTAACTGAGCGTCAAGCGTACCAGAAAATAACTTAATTTAGATCGGGCTAGGACGTTGATAAAATTGCGTTCTAGCCTTTTTTGTGAGACACCCATGCCTCAGACGGTTCGCCACGTTCAGCGATCGCTGAAATTTATCCCCGCCGCTTACAATCCATGGGTAATGAGAGTCATTCACTGGCTGCTCCCCATTTTTCTACGCATCAGACTTCGCTCTTGGCTACCGGCTGGCATCGACCGCATCGAAGTCAGCGGTGTCGATCACTTAGTCGATCTCTATCAACAGTTCGAATCCCATCAGGCCCGCTTCCTGATGGCCCCGCGCCATGTAGAAGTAGACGACCCCCTCAGCGGTCTATATCTGTGTTCTAGAGCCGTCGCCCAGGCCGCCAAAAAACGGGGCATTCAGCTCAAGCAGCCCGTGCACATTCACTTTGTCTATGAACGCGGCATGACCATTTGGGCGGGCAAGCTAGTGGGCTGGCTACTCTCACACATCGGCGGCACCCCCATTCGCAGAGGCCGAAAACCCGACTGGGTGGGGCTTAAAGCCGCTAAAAAACTCATGTTAGAAGGAGACATGCCGCTCGTCGTTGCCCCCGAAGGAGCCACCAACGGACACAGCGAACGCATTGGCCCGCTAGAACCGGGCGTTGCCCAGCTAGGATTTTGGTGCGCCGAAGATCTCCAAAAAGCAGGCCGTCCTGAGACCGTTTTTATTGTTCCAGTAGGCATTCGATACCGATACGAGCAAAACAACTGGCCGCGTTTAGCAACGCTGCTAACCCGCCTAGAAAAACAGAGCGGATTGGTCCCCCTCGACAGCGAAAGCTCCGAGCACACAACCCCTCCAGACAAAGACTGCTACCTGAGAATTTTGCGCTTGGGCGAACGTCTGATCGAAACCATGGAAGGGTTTTACAAACGCTGCTATCCCCAAAAGATTGAGTCAGCCGCCGCCAACCCAACTGCAAATCAGCCAGAGACTTTCACCCACCCAGAAGCCTGCACTCAGCGGCTACATACGCTGTTAAACAAAGCCCTCAGAGTGTCAGAACAGTTCTTTAATCTAAAAGGAAACGGCACCTTTGTAGACCGCGCTCGGCAAATAGAAGAAGCCAGTTGGAACTACATCTATCGAGAAGATTTGCCAGAGCTTGACCAACTCTCGCCGTTAGAAAGGGGCCTTGCTGACTGGGCCGCCCAAGAAGCTAGCTTGAGAGAGCTACACATGAGAATCGCTGAAAGTTTCGTAGCCGTAGACGCCCACTATCTCAAAGAAAAGCCTTCATTTGAGCGCTGCGCCGAGATGACTCTGCTGATGTCCGATCTGCTCGCTCGTCTGGATGGCGAAAAGCTGCCAGGTCGCCCCAGATTAGGGCTCCGCTGGGTGCAGATGACCGTACAGCCACCGATTGAGGTAAATTCTCGACTGGCCGCGTATCAAACCAATAGAAGATCGGGCCGTCAGGCTGTAAGCGACCTCACAGAAGATATTCGCGCATCGCTAGAAGAAACCATCGAGCGTTAGAGAAATGATCTTAGCGCTGCGGTCTACCATAGCGCCGTCATCCAAAAAAACAGCATGATAGTGTGTATGCGAGCAATACCTATATCTCACCCTGATTACAATCCATAGGCCCAGAGCATCGACCCATGACCCTAAACTTTCAGTTTGTCCTTTTTTGGCTAGCGATGTTGGCGGCTGGACTGTCGCTGGGATATCTTTTTTTAAGATCTGTTCTGGGTCGTCAGGCCGCTCAAAAGAATCTGGCTTATGCGGCACCCTGGATCATACTGGGCGGATTAGCGGGACTCCTAGTTCCCCTTTTAGGCGCTTATGGCCTAGTAGCACTACTCGGCATTTATATCTTGGTAGTCGCCATCTGGCTAATTAGCTGGCCATCTCGGTGCAAAGGCGCAGGGGCGCTAAAGCTTAGCGTCGGCAAAACCGCTCAGAATGAGGCATTGCATTGGGTGGGCTTGCTGACAACTGCTGGCGCGATCGCCCTCACCGTTCTCCTACTAGACCAGCTCACTGGCCCCCTCACTACCGTTACCGGCCTTATCTCTGGCCTCGTTCAAATAGTGTTCTTTTGGACCATCCCATTATTGTTCTTTCTCCTTGGCCGCACCCACTTAGAGATCAGAGAGAATGGTCTTGCTTATCTATTCGCATGGCAACCGTGGGAACGCATTATCGCCTTCGGCTGGGACGACGACCAACCCAACACGCTTCTTTTTAAGCTAGTCCCCCGGTCTCCTATCTCGCGCCGATACATGACGATGACCATCCCCACCGCCCAGGTAGAAACCGTAGACAAAATATTAGAACGCTATCTCATTGAAGACGAAGATTTAGACGACGAGATAGACAACTCAAACCAACCTAGCGGAGGTGAACCTAGCTGAGCGTTTATTAGGAGATGCTGCCTATTGGCCAATATCTCGGCGAAGCCGTGAATAGTGGAGCCGTAATCGTAAGCCGTAATTGATCGCCTAATAAACCACCCTAAAATTATTCTGCGCATCAACCGTCAGCGTTGCCAGACAAAGATCCAATCCATCCCAAGCAACCGGCAAATAATTCCCTCCCATTTCAATATCTAGGTCAACTTCGCAGCTATCTCCCAAAGCAACCTGACGAGACGCCCCCACCGGCAGCACCTCGCCCAAAACCTCAGCGCCCGCAATTTTTAAAGACAGCAAATCAACAGTTCCATTATTCACCACGCTAAACTGCCGGTCGGCAGCCACTGCTCCTCTGGGCGCACTCGCATAGTTCACCACGCAAACAGCCCGATAGCTAGAATGCGGTCCACAGCCAGCCCCAGCCGACGACCAATCAGAATTAAACAGCGCGGTCCGATGGCCCCGATCAGCCACCCCATCGTCCACAATCAAATTCACTATAATCTCCTGTACGGTCGCAGGCCCATAGGTAATATTCTCGCCAACGCTGCCCGCTTCCACCCCCAAGCGAGCCGTTCGCTCAATCGGCGAACTTCCATCCGACCCCGCATGGCCCAGCAACCCGTCCTGCTGATCTTTCGCATGAGATTTAGCAGCTTCGGCCAATCCATCCAACAGCGTCAATGGCCCCACCGCCGGTTGACGGCTCAAATAGCGAATTGCCTCCTCTACCGCCGGTTTTCCCTCTTCCGTCACCAGCGTGCAGTTACGCCCACAGCCGTCCGGAATATTGCCCTCACCGTCCATACTGTCCAACCGCGCCTTCAAAATAGGAATATAGCGCTGCGGGTTTTGACGGACCAAATTGTGCTCCACAATCAAATCTTGCTCGACCTTAGCCCAGTCTGTCGCCGCCGTCGCCGCCTGAGCCTGAGCCGGGTTGCCCCAAGAGAGCAAAGAGCCAATCGGAGAGCTTCCTAGCGACTGAGCAGAATAGCTACAGGCAGTCGTCAAACAGGCAGTTGCGATGGCAAAGCCACCCCTACGGAGTATCACCAAAGCAGCATTTTGACGACGAGCATACCACCCACCTAATTCCTTCTGCCGACTATTTAATTCGATCCTGATTCGTTTTAGTCCAAACATGCAAAAAAAGAAAGCTAGCATCAACCAGCCTTTCACCTAAACATAAAAAATAGATATAGATGCACAACAGAAAGCTATCGGCAGGGTGCCAAGCGTAATTCTCTCCCTATGACAATTCATTAAATGACACAGCGTGGCTTACTTTCTGCCTACACAACCACTTCTGCAAAAAATACAGAAAGCCCAGGCAGAGTCAAAATAGCGCCGTTATAGCCGTATGTAAAGCCAGATAGCTCAAATGGACGCAGGTGATTCTCCGCCGAAAAGGCTCCGCCAGCGCCATACTCACTACAGTCAAACTCGCTAGCCTCTTCACCCAAATTAAAGATAGCCAGTACCGTCTGGCCCTCGTAACTGCGCTCAAACGCCAGCAGCGGATCGGCCACCTCCAGCAGACGAATGGCACCGAACATAACCGCAGGCAAAGACTTTCGCCATTGCAGCAAAAACCGACAAAAATTCAGCACCGAAGCCTCATCCAAAAGCTGCACATCTACAGACCTCGCCAAATGAGCCAGCGGCACCGGTAACCAGGGCTTCGCCGCCGAAAAACCGCCATTGTGCGCAGCCATCTGCCAGGGCATCGGCGTCCGGCATCCATCTCGACCTTTAAACTCAGGCCACAACCGAATGCCATAGGGATCTTGCACATCCTCAAACGCAATCTCCGTCTCCGTAAGGCCCAACTCTTCTCCTTGATAAAGACAAACCGCCCCGCGCAAAGACAGCAACAGCGCCAGCAAAAACTTAGCCTGCTGCGTCATCGAAACCTCCTCCCGTCGCCAGCGAGAAACCACCCGCACCACATCATGATTGCTAAACGCCCAACAGACCCAGCCACTGCCTAGCTGCGATTCCACCTCACGAATCGTCTGCTTAAAATGCGCCGCGCTAAACGTTTCCGTCAGCAAACCAAACGTATACACCATGTGCAAACGCTTATCTACTTCCGTATAGTCCGCCGTCATCTCCACCGCCCGCTTAGCCGTCAGCTCGCCCAAGCTCACCGCACTGTAGCGATCCAGCAACCCTCTCAGTTTCTCCAAAAACGGCAGCACTTCAGGGCGAGACTTGTTGTAAATATGATCCTGCATCACATAGTTGCTAGACGCAGGCGCATACTTCAACAGCGCTCCCTGATTGGGCGGATTATCTCTCAGCTTTTGGTCATGAAAGTACCAATTAACGGTATCCAGTCGAATTCCCGCCACGCCCAGACGCAGCCAAAATTCAACAATCTCTAAAACAGCTTCAACCACAGCAGGATTGTGAAAGTTCAAATCCGGCTGAGCCGACAAAAAGTTATGTAGATAAAACTGCCGACGATGCGTGTCCCACTCCCAGGCACTCCCGCCAAAAATAGACAGCCAGTTATTAGGCGGCGACCCATCCGGCTGCGGATCAGCCCAGATATACCAGTCGGCCTTCGCATTGTCTTTACTAGATCGGCTCTCACGAAACCACAAATGTTGATCGGACGTATGGCTCAAGACCATATCAACCATCACTTTCAATCCAAGTTTCTTAGCCTTCTCAACCAGCGCCATAAAATCATCTGTTTGCCCAAACATAGGATCAACATCTTGATGATCGGCAACATCGTAGCCAAAGTCTTTCATAGGCGAGACATAGAAAGGAGATATCCAAACGATGTCCACCCCCAGCGCAGCCACGTATCCTAACTTCTCAACAATGCCTGAAAGATCGCCAATCCCGTCTTGATTGGCATCACAGAAGCTACGCGGATAGATCTGATAAATCACAGCACTGCGCCACCACGCTGTTGTATTGCTGCTGTCGTCTTCCATTGTTCAACCCCAACAAAATTAATGCTTTCGCCGCTGCTTAAATTCAGTACTCCATGCAACACCTACGTAGCCAATATCACTTCTGTATACTTACGTAGTCTCTCTTGCCAAGGGAGTAAATATTCACCCAAATATAAAGATAGGGTAAGCAAAATGACCCTTTCTGTGGATAAATACTGCCCCTCAGTTATGTTTTAGGCAACACAATCCTGAAGAAAATACGTAGACTCATCAATTAAACGCCCTCAACCCAGGCCAAACCAATCAAGCCGACGGATTCTGACTGCCAATTCACTAGTCGTTCAATCTCATAGAGTTCACTCTGGCAAAAACCGCCTTTCAACCCCTCCTAAGTATAAAACATTGCTCAGGCAGAATCGGTTTTCATGCGAGCACCCACGATTTGTCCATAAAGGACACTCGACCTTCATCGACGGTTATATCAAAATCAAAGTGCCGTTTTAGCATCAGGGCCTATCTACCCACGTCCTCTATAGCAATGAATAAAGTAAAAGCAATAAACCTATCCAACCGCGTATCCGTGGCTATAATCGCGGCTACGGTGCTGTGCATTTTAGCGCTCACTCTGTTTCCCTACGACTTCTTCTTTATCGAAACAATTGCCGATTTCACCTGGGCAGGACTGTTAGCCAGAGCGGATCGCCCCCTCCTGATGCCGCTAGAGTTTTTAGCCAATATCGTAATGTTCGTCCCGTTGGGATTTGGCTGCGCTCTACGACTACAGAAGAAAACGGTTCTAGCCCTGTTGACTGTATTAGGCGTCAGTTTAGCCGCTACGCTGACCGTAGAGACGCTACAAATTTTTCTCCCATCTCGTACGCCCAGTCACACTGACTTAGTCGCTAACACCCTGGGCGGTGGATTAGGGTTTGGGCTTTGGTGGTACTGGCGATCGCTGTCGCAAAGCCGGTGGGTTCGTCAGATTTGGGGTTTGCAAGCGATCGCCCACCGCACCCTCATCAAACCCCTGCTCCCTTACTGGCATCTGATCAAACCCCGACCCAGAATGCAGCGATCGCTCATCGCGATCGCCCTCTGTAGCTATGGTTGCCTATCTCTATGGGGCACCTTCGCCCTGCACAACGCTAACCCCTGGGGCCTGAGCAACTGGGACTCAACCTACCCGCTGCTACTAGGGAATGAACTTGAGGGCGATCGCCCTTGGAGCGGACAAATCAGCAACGTCCAGATCTACGCGCAGCCGCTAGATTCAGCCGCTATTCAACAGCTTATAACCCAACCAGAGCGCCCACTCGAACAGGCAACGCTCATTGCCCATTATCCGCTTAGCGGCACCGCCCCTTTCGCCGACCAGACGGCTCACTCACCCGCCTTAATTTGGCAAGGTCAGTCGCCTCCTGCCACTGCGATCGCCTCCGTTCAGTCCGCTTCGTTCAGCCCACAGCGCTGGCTAGAGACCCGATCTCCGCCCACAGCGCTAGTTCAACAGGTCAAAGCAGCCAAAGCCTTTACCATCAGTTTCACAGCTAAAACAGCAAGCAGTCAGCAATCTGGGCCTGCCCGCGTCCTGTCGCTCTCTAAGGGGCCTTATTACCGCAACTTAACCATTGGACAAATAGGTAAGCATCTAAGCCTGCGACTGCGCACCCCAATGACCAAAGACAACGGCTTGCGGCCAGAGTTCTTAGTGCCTAATGTCTTCTCATCTACAGCCCAGCCGCATCATCTCATCCTCAGCTACAGTGCCAACCGGCTCGCCTTGTACGTAGACACATTAGCCAGCGGCCAAAATCTGAAGTTTTCACCCGAGATGACTCTCTTTTGGAAATTTGCGCCCCCCGTTCTTAGCACGGTTCATCTCAGCTCAGCCACCTCACTTCTTTGTCAATTAATTTATCGCGGCCTGTGGCTTTTACCCATCGGAATTATCCTGGCATTTACAACGACTTCACAGCTCAAAAATAGATCGACTAACAGGCAATTTCAAATAGCCATGATCGCTATTGTTGTGGTGTTTTATGGACTGCTAGAAATGGCTTTGCACCAGACGTAAGGCAGGGAATTACGGTTAGTAGCTCAGCTTTATAAAAAGCTTGCAAGATATCGCAGAAGCTTCATTCAAAAAAGTGAACACGATGATTTATGATCTAAAAAAATCTCGAATTATTAAAATGTTTGAGATTTCTTTATTTACGGTTGAAGCAAACAAAAATGTTTTTTGGCTTGTCTGTTTTGAGTCTCTTTCACCTGTGGCACATACTTGCTACAGCGAGCTAAATCAACTGGCTAAATCAACTGGCTAAATCGACTCAGTAAGGCTCTCAACTGAGACCACATCACATTCTGCAATCAGTATATTATTTATGCCTGTAGCTCTGGAAGCATTTTCCCTATGAAGGTTGCAATTCTCGCGGGTGGACTCGGCACTCGGTTGTCCGAAGAAACTGAAGACAAACCCAAGCCAATGGTCGAAGTTGGCGGCTCTCCGATCATTTGGCACATCATGATGCACTATGCGCATCATGGATTTCAAGACTTTGCGATCGCTCTCGGCTACAAAGCCGAAATCATCAAAAAGTACATGGTCGATTACTGCTCGCTCAACAGCAATCTTACCGTCAATTTAAAAAGCGGTAAAATTCAGCGGCACGAAGGCTACAGCCCCGACTGGAACGTAGACTTGATCGACACCGGCCTCAACACCAACACCGGCGGACGCATCAAGCGGCTAGCCCCCTACGTGGGCAATGAGACCTTTATGCTGACCTGGGGAGACGGCGTTTCCGACATCAACATTCAAGAGCTGTTAGCCTTTCACAAATCTCACGGCAAACTAGCTACGCTCACAGCCGTTCGTCCCGCTGCCCGGTTTGGTCATCTAGATTTGCAAGGCGACCAAATTGTAGACTTCTCCGAGAAGCCTCAGACCCGAGAAGGCTGGATCAACGGAGCCTTTTTCGTTCTCGAACCCGGCATCTTCGACTACATCGAAGACGACGATACCCAGTGGGAAAAAGCGCCCCTAGAGCGTCTAGCCAAAGACGGACAGTTGATGGCTTACAAATACTCCGGCTTCTGGCAATGTATGGACACACTGCGAGACAAGCGCCGGTTAGAAGGTCTCTGGGAATCCGGAAAAGCCCCCTGGAAAACCTGGAAAGACGACTAAGCCACACCCTAACATTGGGGACAATATCCCTAATATCCCTCTGGTAATCGTTACCAGAGCGCCATCAGGCAAAACCATCATCTGCACAAAAAGAACAAAGTAACTCAGTCAAATTAGACAGGGAGTAATCACCATGCGCGTACTGGTCACAGGACACAAAGGCTACATCGGCACCATTCTCGTCCCCATGCTGCTAGAAGCAGGCCACGAACTCGTTGGCATGGACAGCGACCTTTATAGAGGCAGCACCTTCGGCGACAACATGCCGTCCATTCCTGAAATTGAAAAAGACGTTCGAGACGTACAATCCGAAGACCTTGAAGGCTTTGAAGCCGTTTTACATCTAGCTGGACTCTCCAACGACCCGCTAGGCAACCTCAACCCCGATCTGACTCGTCTGATCAACCACGAAGCCACTGTTCATCTAGGCGAACTGGCCAAGCAAGCAGGCGTCAGCCGCTACATCTTCTCTTCCTCTTGCAGCAACTACGGCGCAGGCGGAGACAACTGGCTCAACGAAGAATCGGCGTTCAACCCAGTCACTCCCTACGGTGTCTCTAAAGTGAAATCGGAGCAGGGCTTAGCAGCACTAGCCGACGACAACTTCAGCCCCACCTTCTTACGCAACGCCACCGCCTTTGGCGTCTCCCCCCGCCTCCGGTTCGACCTGGTGCTCAATAACCTCACCGCCTGGGCCTTCACAACAGGTCGCGTCTTCATCAAGAGTGACGGCACGCCCTGGCGTCCAATCGTTCACATCGAAGATATCTCTCGTGCATTTTTAGCCGCGTTACAGGCACCTAGAGAAAAAGTCCACAACGAAGCTTTCAACGTCGGTCGCAACGAAGACAACTACCAAATTCGCGAACTGGCCGACATGGTTAAAGATATCGTGCCTAACTGCAAAGTAGAGTACGCCGAAGACGCTGGCCCCGACCTTCGCTGCTACCGGGTAGATTGCAGCAAGATCCTTCGCGTATTGCCCGAGTTCAAGCCTCAGTGGAGCGCTCGTAAAGGCGTCGAGGAACTTTATGATGCTTATAAAGCAGTGGGCCTTACTCTGGAGGAGTTTGAGGGCGATCGCTACCAAAGAATTGCCCACATCAAATCCCTGCTGGCTTCTGGCAAGCTAGGTGAAGACCTTCGCTGGAAAGTCGCCGTCCCCACTGCTTAGTTCCCACTACTTGAGAAAGCCGTCAGCGAGAGAATGTTTAACAGCTTCTCTTGCTGAGCGATCGCTTCAACTTTCTCGTATACCAAAAGTCATCCTAACAACCCGCAAATAAAAGCCAACCAATAGTCATATGGAAGCATCCACCCCAATTTGCCGCTCCTGCGGCCACGATAAACTTTTACCTATCATCTCGTTTGGTGAAACCACACTAGCCGACGCGCTCCTCAACCAAGAACAGCTAGGTCAAGAAGAGTATACCGCGCCCCTAGATCTGGTTTTTTGTCCCAACTGCGCCCTCGTCCAAATCACCGTCAGCGTCCCACCAGAAATTCTCTTCTGCCGCAACTATCCCTACTTCTCATCCGTATCGCCTAGCTTGATGAAGCACTTCGGTGACAGCGCCAAAAACATCATCAAGGAGCGAAATCTCAGCTCCGATAGCATGGTCATAGAAGCCGCTAGCAACGACGGCTATATGCTCAAAAACTTCGTAGAAGAAGGCATTCCCGTCTTGGGCATCGACCCAGCAGACGGCCCAGCCAAAGCCGCCCAGGACGCAGGCATCAACACCAAATGTACCTTCTTTAGCAAAGAGCTTGCCGCTCAGTTAAAAGCAGACGGATACGCTGCCGACGTTTTTCTAGCCAACAACGTTCTTGCCCACGTCCCCGATCTCAACGGTTTTGTAGAAGGCATTAAACTGTTGCTAAAGGAAACCGGTGTCGCGGTTATCGAGGCCCCTTACCTAGTCGATCTGGTAGAACACGGTGAATTCGACACCATCTATCACCAGCACCTCTGCTATTTCTCAGTCACAGCCGTAGATAGACTATTTCGCAAGCACGGACTTTATCTTAACAACGTTCATCAAACAAAAATTCACGGCGGTTCGCTCAGGCTATTTGTAGAACCCATTGAGAATGTTCAACCTGTTGTCAAAGATCTCTTAGAGCAAGAGAAAGAGAACAAAGTAGACAGCATTGAATACTACGACTCTTTTGCTAAACAAGTTGAAACCATCAAGTCTGATTTGCTAAAGATTCTGACCGAACTGAAGCAGGACGGTAAGCGAATTGTAGGATACGGGGCAGCCGCTAAAGCAGCCACCATGATGTCCTATGTTGGCATCGACAAAAGCCATTTGGACTATGTGCTAGATCTCAATCCGCACAAAAATGGTCGCTACATGGGTGGCAACCACCTACCCATTCATCTACCTAATAAGCTGCTAGAAGATCAGCCAGACTACGTCCTTATTCTGGCCTGGAACTTTGCCGAAGAGATTATGCAGCAGCAAGAAGAATACCGGCAGAAAGGCGGACAGTTTATCGTTCCGATTCCTTCGCCTAGAATTGCCTAGCATTCTTTTTCTACTCTCTTACCAGTCCTTCTAATCACTCTTTTTCAATCATGACACAAGCCACTCTTTCCCAGCGCCTCAAGAACACTCAGCATCTTCCTGATGAGAAGTGTCCTAACTGCGACTCTACGGGCCTCTCTCTTTTCTACGAAGTCGATAACGTCCCTGTCCACAGTTGCCTGATGCTCTCCAACGCGGAAGATGCACTGGACTTTCCTTCGGGTGATGTCAAGCTCGGCTTCTGCGACAACTGCGGCTTCATCACTAACACCGAGTTCGATGCTAAGTGGTCGGCATACGCCCCCAACTACGAAGACCAGCAAAGTTTCTCTCCCACTTTCAACAAGTTTGCTAAAGAGCTGGCTCAGCAACTTGTTGATAGATACGACCTGCACAACAAATCTATCGTTGAGATTGGCTGTAGTAAAGGAGACTTCCTACACCTGCTGTGCGAACTTGGCGACAATACAGGCATCGGCATTGACCCCAGCGCCGTTCCTGGCCGTGTGCAAAGTACCGCCACCGACCGCGTTACGCTCATTCAAGACTACTACTCAGAAAAGCACGCTAACCATGTTGGCGATTTCATCTGCTGCCGTCATACCTTAGAGCACATTCAGCCCACTAAAGAATTTGTGAGTATTGTTCGCCGCTCCATTGGCGATCGCGCAGTCTCCGTCGTCTTCGAAATTCCCGACACCGTCCGCGTTCTAGAAGATGGAGCCTTCGAAGACATCTACTACGAGCACTGTTCCTACTTCACCCCCGGCTCACTTGCCCGCCTGTTCCGCGAATGCGGCTTCGAAGTTACCGATCTCTACAGAGCCTACGGCGATCAGTACCTGCTGATAGACGCCAAGCCAGTCGCCACCCCTTCAGACAAAATTCATCCGCTAGAAGACAGTCCCGCAGAAATCGCCGCTTTGGTGCAAAAGTACATCGACACCATCAACGACAAACTACAGGGCTGGCGCGATCGCCTAGACACCGCCCAAAAAGCAGGCCAAAAAACCGTTGTCTGGGGATCTGGCTCCAAATGCGTAGCCTTCCTCACCACGCTAGACACCATCGACAAAATCCAATACGTTGTCGATATCAATCCGCACCGCCACGGCAAGTTCATTCCAGGCGTCGGCAAGCAAATTATGTCACCGGAATTCCTCAAGGAATATCAGCCCGATCAAATTATCGTGATGAACGAAATCTACTGCGATGAGATTCAGGCCATGCTCGACGAGATGGGCGTCAAAACAGAGCTAATTCCGCTCAAGTAAGCGTCTGGTGATAGGGCTGTTTGCATGGCTACATAACTAGCTCTGTAAACAGCCCGCCCGCGCAATCGTTCGAATTCTCCTTTGCACTGCCGCATTCAAACCCAATGACTCACCTAATCGACTGCCCCATCTGCGGATCGTCTTCGCTTGTAGATTTCATTAAGCTGCCAAACTTGCCCATCTACTGCAATTTGCTATGGGCCGACCGGCAAGAGGCGAAAGATTGTCCAAAAGGAGATATCGAACTGGCCTTTTGCGACCAGTGTGGGGGCATTGTCAACGTTGTATTCGATCCTGAAAAGCTAGGCTACTCGCAGGATTACGAAAATTCGCTGCACTATTCTAGTCGGTTTCAAAGCTACGTAGAAGCACTCGCCAACAGACTTATAGAACAACACCAGCTCCATAATAAAACTATCGTTGAGATCGGCTGCGGGAAAGGAGACTTTTTGGCGATGCTCTGTGAGCAGGGCAACAACTCGGGCATTGGGTTTGACAGCAGCTACGTGGAAAGGCCAGAGCATGAAGCTTTAGGCGATCGCCTCAAATTTATCAAAGACTTCTATTCAGAAAAATATGTCGAATACCAGGGAGACTTTGTCTGCTGCCGTCAGGTACTAGAGCACGTACAAAAACCCGCTGACTTGCTAGATCCGCTGCGTAAAACCTTAGATGCAGACGCCAAAACCGTCGTCTTTTTTGAAGTCCCCAACGCCCTATATACCATCCGCAACATGATGGTTTGGGACGTTATTTACGAACACTGCACCTACTTTACCCCGTCCTCACTCAGCTACGCCTTCACCAACGCAGGCTACACCGTCAGCGAAACCTCAGAAGAATTTGGCGGTCAGTTTCTCAGCATCGAAGCCCAGCCAGCTAAACACAGCGAACCGGCTGCGGATATAGACGCGATTGCCCAACTCTCCAAAGACATTGCCGACTTCAAAACCCGCTTTGAGACCCAAACCCAACGGTGGGAAGCTCGTCTTAGTCAGCTATTTGAGCAAGGTAAGAAAGTTGCTATTTGGGGATCGGGGTCTAAAGGCGTTACTTTCTTAAATCTGCTAAATCAGGGCGGCAAAGTAGAATACGCGGTCGATATTAACCCTCGCAAGCAAGGCAAATTTATCCCCGGCACCGGGCAGAAAATTGTATCGCCAGAGCATGTCGCCCAGCATCCAACAGACGTTGTGATTGTCATGAATCCGCTATACAAAGAGGAAATTAGAGACATGCTCAAAGAGATCGGACTCAGTCCAGAAATTCTCACAACAGAGTCTTTCTAAGTCAAGCGATCGCGCGGTAGTCAATCGCAAAAATGGAATATTACAAAACAAAGTCACAGAACAAAACGGCGCACTAGCAGTAAAATCGTACGGCTACTGGTAATATCCCAAAGTGGCCAAACAATAGCGTCCAACCGGCTATTGGCTCATCCATTCAGGTCATCGTTTATGAACACAGCGCGCGCTCTTAACCAGTTCGAGGCCATGCTCTTCGATTTAGACGGCGTTCTTACTCCCACCGCCACCATTCATGCAGCCTGCTGGAAGCGAGTGTTCGACGAATTTCTAAAAAGCCGAGCTGACTCTACAGGCGAGCCTTTTGTTCCGTTTGATTTACCAAAGGATTACCTCAGCTACGTCGATGGCAAACCTCGCTATCCTGGCGTCGAAAGCTTCCTCGCCTCCCGCAACATTGAGCTGCCCTACGGCGACCCCAAAGATTCGCCCAATCAAACAACCGTCTGCGGCATTGGCAACGGCAAAGACAGCTACTTCTCCACCATTTTGCGCGAAGACGGCATTGAAGCCTTTCCTGGAGCCGTCGCCCTCGTCAAACACCTGCGAAACCAAGGCATCAAAACCGCTGTCGTGTCCTCTAGTCGCAACTGCAAGCCCGTCCTAAAAGCAGCGGGAATTACCCGTCTATTTGACACCATCATGGACGGTCGGGTCGCCGAAACGCTTCATTTACCCGGAAAGCCTGCGCCCGATACCTTTTTAAGAGCCGCCGCAGATCTTGCCGTTTCGCCCGAAAAAGCCGTTGTTTTTGAAGATGCGATCGCAGGTGTTCAAGCAGGTCAGCAAGGAAAGTTTGGCCTAGTCATTGGAGTAGCCGAACCCGAAAATGCTCAAGCTTTACTAGACAATGGGGCTAATACCGTCGTTGCCGATCTGGGCGAACTACTCCCTACAGAATAATCACTAAAATCCATCTCACTAACTATTCAGCCCTGGTCTAGAGTCACATGCTCCACCGTAAACCCATCAACTTGCCCGAGCACATCTACCCCTGCCATCCCTGGCGGCTAGAAGAAAAACAGTTTCATCCCCGATTTCTAGGCCAGCTCGAAACGCTTTATGCCCTCAGCAATGGTTACTTGGGCATACGCGGCACCTTCGAAGAAGGCGTACCCTATCACCACAGCGGCACCTTCGTAAACGGCTTTCACGAGCTGTGGCCCATCATCTACCCCGAAGAAGCCTATGGCTTTGCCAAAACTGGGCAAACCATGCTCAACGTGCCAGATAGCACCATCATCAAGCTCTACGTAGACGACGAACCCTTCACGCTCAACACCGCCAACATCCTCGACTACAACCGCGTCCTCGACATGCAAGCTGGCACCCTAGAGCGAGAAGTCCTCTGGGAAACCCCAACCGGCAAAAGAGTGTTGGTCAAATCCTGCCGTCTAGTTTCCTTCAAGCACCGACACTTAGCAGCAATCTCCTACGAAGTCACCGTTTTAGACGCCGAAGCCCCCATCGAAATTGTCTCTAAAATTCACTACGATCCCATCGCCCAAGAAGGGAAAGCCACCGCCAGCCACAATGACCCCAGACGCTCCAAAGAATTTGCCAACCGCGTCCTGCTGCCAGTAGCCTGCGACGTTTTAGGCTATCGCCTGGTGCTTGCCCAAGAAACCCGAGAGAGCAAAATGATCCTGGCGTGCGGCGTAGACCACACGCTAGATAGCGAATGCGCCATTAAGGTTGGTCGTAAATGCGGAGAAGACAGTGGAGAGATTATTTTCTCTGTTCATGCCCAGGCAGGTAAACCTATCCGCCTGACTAAGTTTATGACTTACCACACCGGCAGCGATACCACCTCAGATGAGCTATGTGCCAGAGCAGACCGGTCGCTTAACCGAGCTATAGAAGAAGGGTTCGATGCGCTCAAAGCTAGTCAAAGAGAATATCTAGACAGCTTCTGGACGCGTAGTGATATTCAGCTAGAAGGGAATCCAGATGTTGAAAATCGTACTGATGCGCTTCAGCAAGCCATTCGCTTTAGCCTGTTTCATATCCTGCAAGCCGCCAGCCGCACTGATGGATTGGGCTTGCCTGCCAAAGGTCTCACCGGCAAAGGCTACGAAGGTCACTACTTTTGGGACACCGAAATTTACGTG
This sequence comes from Nodosilinea foveolarum, assembly GCA_003242035.1. Lineage (GTDB taxonomy): Bacteria > Cyanobacteriota > Cyanobacteriia > Phormidesmidales > Phormidesmidaceae > Phormidesmis > Phormidesmis foveolarum. The sequence continues at coordinate 18,560 of QBMC01000019.1, forward strand.
CTGCCCTTTCTTAGCTACACCAATCCCAAACTGGCCAAAAACCTGCTCAACTTCCGCTACTGCCTGCTAGATAAAGCCAGACAAAGAGCCAAAGCCGTTAATCAAAAGGGCGCACTCTTTCCCTGGCGTACTATCAACGGCGAAGAAGCCTCTGCCTACTATGCCGCAGGCACCGCTCAGTACCATATCAATGCCGATATTGTGTTTGGCATGAGAAAGTATGTCGAAATTACCGGCGACCAGGATTTTCTCTATAAAGAAGGCGCAGAAATCTTAGTTGAGACAGCTCGTTTGTGGTACGACCTGGGCTTTTTCTGCGATCGCAACGACGGCCAATTCTCCATCCACGGCGTCACCGGCCCCGACGAGTACAACACCGTAGTTAACGACAACTTGTACACTAACCTAATGGCCAGAGAGAACATGCAGTACGCGGTCTCTACCCTGAAAACGCTTAAGCAAGAACAGCCTAAACGATTTAATTCTCTAGTCCATGACACGCATCTCCAAACGTCAGAGATGGACGACTGGCAAAAAGCCGCCGACAACATGTACGTCCCCTTCGACGAACGCCTGCAAATTCACCTTCAGCACGATGGATTTTTAGACGAAGAAGTTTGGGACTTCGAAAATACGCCAGCGCACAAGTATCCGCTGCTGCTGCACTTTCATCCGTTGTTCATCTACCGCCATCAGGTGATCAAGCAAGCAGATTTAGTCTTGGCGATGTTTTTACTAGGTGACGAGTTCTCTCTAGAACAAAAAAAGAGAAACTTCGAGTACTACGACGCACTTACTACGGGAGACTCCTCTCTGTCTGTTTGTATTCAGAGTATTGTGGCCTCAGAGATTGGTGAGGTTGAAAAAGCGTTTAGATACGCGACTTACGCCATTATTATGGACATTGGCAACCTCTCCGGAAATGTTAAAGACGGTTGCCATATTGCCTCTATGGGCGGTAGCTGGATGGTGATGGCGTATGGGTTTGGCGGACTTAGAGACTACGACGGAGAGATCTCATTTAATCCCAAACTGCCGATAGAGCTAAACAGTCTACAGTTTGTCGTCACTATTCGAGGGCAGCTACTAGAAGTCAAGATTCAAAGGGAAGCAGCCACCTACCTACTTCAAGAAGGCGGCGATCTGGCAATTCGCCACCGGGATAAGGATATTGTCTTGACGGCAGGCGTTCCGATGCGAATGGACAATTAGGTCAGTCAGCACAGTTTCATAAGCTTTCGCAAAGATTGTCTATGTCTTTTGTCGTATTGTTCAGCACCATCATGACCAAGGCATATCCTTAGGACAACTATGTCCTGCCCGTAGCCGTCTTCTTTTGGTATCTAAAATCTTTAGGGCTAGAAAATAAGTTTAGTAACCCTCGTACTAGCTCCACCCATAAGTTTCATGAGGAAGCCAGGACTCAGGATACTTGGGGTTAGGCCCGCCCAAAGCTGTTAAACGCTACGGAAACTCACCTGGGATTAACTGCTTTCCCGTTCAGCGAAAGCATCTCCCCATATCTGCCTGATACAATCAACCCTTAGAAGATAAAATTCAGTGTCCCTTCAGTCCCATTATCCCTTTGGCCAAACAGCGACTCGACCTTCTGCTCGTAGAACGAGGACTCTGCCCCTCCCGGCAGCAGGCCCAAAGGCTAATTCGAGCTGGCGAAGTAAAAATAGGGCAGCAAATTGTCGATAAGCCCGGCACACCCATTGCCACCGATGCCAGCATCGAACTTAAGAAAAAGCCGCCCTTTGTTTCTAGAGGGGGCGAAAAATTAGCCAAAGCGATCGCAACTTTCAACATCGACCCAACGGACAAAATCTGTCTAGACGGCGGCATTTCTACCGGTGGCTTCACAGACTGTCTGCTTCAGGCCGGAGCCAAGCAGGTTTATGGCGTTGATGTGGGCTACGGTCAGGTCGCCTGGAAAATTCGCCAAGACCCACGCGTAGTGCTTAAAGAACGCACCAATATTCGGCATTTATCGCCCGTCGATCTCTACGCAGGCAACGAACCGGCCCAGTTAGGCGTGATGGATGTCTCGTTTATCTCACTCACGAAAGTGCTGCCCGCGTTTTGGGCTTTGCTAGCCGAACCGCACGAAGTTGTTCTACTCGTTAAGCCCCAGTTTGAGGTAGGCCGAGAAAAAATAGGGAAAAAGGGAGTCGTGCGCGATGCTAAAGCTCAGGCCGAAGCGATTTTTCAAGTCACCCAATCGGCAGCTCAGCTAGGCTGGCATTATCAAGCACTCACTTGGTCTGAAACGGTTGGACCAGCGGGTAACATAGAATATCTGCTATGGCTACGCTCAGATCGAAAAGAACAAAAGTGGCCCACCTTAGAAGACTTCCATCAGGTTACACAAACAGCTCGTTTGGCCTTGTAGATCCGTCAAACGTCTACGGGTAAGGCACCGGCTGATACTTGGCAGCGTCAATCAGCCCCGCGTCGGCATAGCTGATAAACAACTAGCTATCGGGCCGCAAAACCCGGTAGAGGAAAGAGAAAGGGCGATCGCTCGTACGTCTACTAGACTCTCTGAATTCTGGCAGCTATACAAAAAGAGAGCTGGCAATGAACCAACTCTCTCGATTTGCGACTTACAAGTCACATTATTTGACGGCAGTCCGGTAAGTTTGCGAACCGCGACTTGGATTACTTAACCGTGACTTTAGCACCGGCATCTTCCAAAGTCTTCTTAGCTTCTTCAGCCGCGTCCTTAGTGATCGCCTCTTTCACCGTAATCGGCGCAGACTCAACCATACCCTTCGCTTCTTTCAAGCCCAGGCCGGTCATCGTACGCACCACTTTCAGAATGGCAATTTTCTTATCACCAGGAACTTCATCCAACACCACGTCAAACTCAGTTTTCTCTTCTTCAGGCTCAGCATCAGCGCCAGCAGCAGCCATCATCATGCCACCTACGGGAGCTGCCGCACTTACCCCAAAAGCTTCTTCAATCTGAGTCACTAGCTCAGAAGCCTCTAGCAAAGATAGCGTTTTCAGCTTTTCCAAAATTTCGTCAGTTGCTGTAGACATTTTTGTCTCTCCTTAAATTAGTTAATTATGTTTGAATAGTTTGACGCAGCTCAATTTCGCTCACCAACCAGCCCCTTATAGGCACGGTAGCTGAGCATAGCCGAAGCTACTCTTCGTCTTTCTCGGCATAAGCCTTGATACCCCGACCAATCGAAGCCGGAACTTCCTTGATGCCCAAAGCAATCTTGGTCGCCACTGCATTGATCCCAATCGCAATCCTGGCGTACAGCTCGTCCTTCGTGGGCAAATCAGCTAACGCCTCAGCGTCCTGCTGACCTAGCAGCTTGCCTTCCAGCACACCACCTAACAGCTCAGTCTTCTTCGTATCTTTCTGAAACTTCTTGTACGCCTTAACCGCAGAGCCAATGTCCTCTTTAGTCAGCAGTACCGCCGAAGTTCCCGTCAGCAAAGACTCAAGCGCCTGCCACTGTTCTTGACCGTCGATTGCCCGCTTCATCAGCGTATTCTTCGAGATCTTACAAACCGCGTCAGTCTCTCTCAACCGATTACGCAAATCGCCAATCTGAGCCACCGAAAGACCTTTGTAATCAATCACAAAAGCAGATTCCGCCTGACTCAACGTTGCCTTGAGATCTTCAACAATCTTTTTTTTGTCCTCTAGCGTTCTTCCCATTCTTTTTCACCTCCTTTTTGTTTAGATTTTTTGCCCTCAACCTTAAACCAAGACCCATTAAAAAGCCTCGATCTAGACCAGATCGAGGCAAGCGTATCGAAGCGTAGTTGGCACCTGTCCAAACAGCTCTTCAAACGCAACCTCGGTGGGAAATTAAGCATCGGCTCTATCAAATAGTGAAAGGAACCGCTGCGCCCACTGTCTCTGGCAGCTTTATTTAGTTTTAGGCTAGATTCTAGCTAAAGCGACAATCGCTGTAAAGAACGATAGTGAACGCGCTCCCAGATCAGTCACTTAGCTTAAATCTTGCCTAAGCATCATAACCGAAAGCGACAATCCTAGCTAGCCTCTAGCACCTCATCTAGTTTCAGATCGCGCAGTGCCTGCACATCCACCGAAATAGAAGGCCCCATCGTCGATGAAATCGAAACCGTACGCCAGAAGCGGCCTTTCGCACCCGATGGACGATTGCGGTCGATTGTCTCCTGTAATGCCTTCAAATTCTCCAGCAAATCTTCAGGCGCAAACGTAACCTTGCCAAACATCACGTGAACAATACCCGCTTTGTCGGCGCGAAACTCTAGCTTACCGGCCTTAAACGCCTGAATCGCATCACCCAAATCAAACGTGACCGTGCCGCCTTTAGGCGAAGGCATCAGACCGCGTGGACCAAGTACACGACCCAGCTTAGCGACCTTAGGCATCATGTCTGGCGTTGCCACCAGCACATCAAAATCCATCATGCCCTTACTGATTTCTTCAATCAGCTCTTCAGAGCCTGACATATCCGCCCCGGCTTCGCTGGCCTCGTTCACCTTTTCACCTCGAGCAATCACCGCAACGCGAACGTCCTGACCGGTGCCTTTAGGCAACGCCACCGTCGTCCGAATTTGCTGGTCTGTGTACTTGGGGTCAATGCCAAGTCGGATATGCGCTTCTGCCGACTCGGTAAACTTTGCCGTTGCCGTATCTTTGAGCAGCGTTACGGCTTCTAAAGGCTGATAGTCGCGATCGCCATCCACCTTCGCATACAGCGCTCTCATTCGCTTAGAAACTTTTGCCATTTTTTCTCTCCGGGGTTCTATAGCGAGGCATCACCCTCTCCCCCAATAATGTTTGCTTAATAAATAATTGACGAACTTAACCAGCGACTTCAACGCCCATATTGCGCGCTGTGCCTTCAATAATGTTCATCGCCATCTCAATGTCATTCGCATTGAGGTCAGGCATTTTGGTTTCAGCAATTTCCTTTAGCTGAGCGCGGGTAATAGACCCCACCTTCTCAATTTTAGGATTACCCGAACCCTTCTCAATTTTCGCCGCCTTCTTGATTAAAACCGAAGCGGGTGGCGTTTTAAGAATAAACGTGAAGCTTCTATCTTCAAAAACAGAAATTTCAACCGGAACAATTAACCCTGCCTTATCAGACGTTCTGGCGTTGTAATCCTTACAAAACGCCATGATGTTGACACCATGCTGACCCAAAGCTGGGCCAATGGGGGGAGCAGGGTTCGCCTTACCAGCAGGAATCGCCAGTTTAATAAGCGCAACTACCTTCTTTGCCATTGATTAACTCTTACTTAATGAACTCTTTTTCTCTTTTGACACTCCCACGGCTAAAGCCGATGGGATTCTTAGTTCAGCGAGAAGCCTTAATCTTTTGCATCCATTGCTGGCAGTCTTCAAACCGGAAACACCACTCATTGAGCGAGTATCTAGCCTGATTTACAAAATCCCAGAGGGCGATCTCTCCAAAAGCGTTTACCTGCAAGCAGGCTTGTTTCGGCGTGCCCCGCCGTACAAATTTGAACTGAAAACGTGAACTTGTCTGGGTTGCGTTTCGGATGAGGAAACTAGGTTTTTAGAGAGGATTTTCCTTGCCCTCTGAGCATTACTCCTTTCTAGCCGGTGATATTAGTCTTGATCTGCTAGCGGTTTTCAGCCCGTACTCGATATCTCGATTCTATCAAAAATGATATTAAATCGCTGTGAAGCTTGATGAACATAGACTGTTCGCTATCACTCACCGGCTTATAGCCCACCCTTAAAAGAGGTGGGCTTTACGCTCGCTTCTGTAAGACCGGGTTTTGACTACGCTCAGCCCTCAGGCAAGTAGCAGGTAGTATCAATCCCGACTTCCCAGCATATCCTGAAAAGCCAGTTCAGCCTAATCCAGACCTGATCCGCTCCCACAGCCGAACCGGTAGTCGAAGCTAGCTCTCCTTCTTCACCTGATTGAACTCAAGCTCTACCGGCGTATCGCGCCCAAAGATAGAAAGCAGTGCCTTCAGCTTGCTCCGCTCCGGACTCACCTCAATCACTTCACCTTCAAAGTCCTTAAATGGCCCAGAAAGCACCGTAATCTTATCACCAGCGGCCATGTCGATTTTAACAACCGGAGCCTGCTCATGAGTCTGCTTAAAGATTCGCTTCACTTCGCCTGGACTCAGCGGCATCGGCTTTACGTGGCCTCGTCCGCGCCCCTGCGCCCGCCGCTGCTCAGCGCCCACAAAGTTGATAACGTGCGGCGTGTTCTTGACCACCTGCCAAGCATCGTCATTTTCTATCGTCATACGAATCAGGACGTATCCCGGAAATACCTTTTCATCGATACTTTGCCGAGAACCATCCTTCCGCATCTTCACCGCAGGCGTCTGAGGAATTTCTACATCTAGAATAGAAGTCGCCAAGTCAAAGGTCTTCACCCGCTGCTCTAACGTGAGCTTTACCTTCTTTTCACAGCCCGAAGCCACCTGCACGGCGTACCATCTAGCCCGCTTCTTTTTCTCCGGCTGCTCTTCCGGCTGTTCCTCGTCGTTTTGCAGGTCTTCCTGCTCTTCGCTGTAGTTCGATTCGTCAGTAATCATAAGTTTAAAAAACCAGGCTAAAAAACCTGCCTAGACGCCCAGCCAAATAGCTTGTCGATGAAGTAAATCAGCGTGGCCGACAAACTCACCATCAAAATGACCGCCGCCGATTCGCTGATTAGCTGCTGTCGGGTAGGCCAAATCACCTTGGTCAACTCCTCTTGAGTGCCCTGCACAAACACACCCGCATTAAAGCTTTCCGATGATGAGTCGGGCGGGGCTGAGGGCTTTTTGACCTTGTCCGCTTTGGGTGCTTGCTTTGCGTCCTTTTTGGCCACTGATTGAATCCCTCGCCTGCTAAAGATGAAATGTAGTTAAACCTAGAATAGTTAGTCTAGCTTTAACTTGGCTGCTCTGGTCTCAATACTAAAGTAACTATCTCTTATTACTGCCAGAAAATCGCAGCACACCCGGCATAAATGACATGCCTCGTAAATGAATTTATCAGGCTAAAACGCTGACTCAGTAGCTAGCGCTAAATAGACTGTGTTCGTAAGTGCTCAGAACTCAGCTCTCAAGAATGAAGCTCGAAGCAAAAAGCTTCAGGCAGCAAACTAGCTCAGAGCAAAGGCTCAGTCTGCTTAAGGAAAACCTTCTAGAGATTTTGAGCTTTTGCTTCGAGCAAAGTTCGACAACGAAAAGCACGCCCTGAGGGACTCGAACCCCCGACATTCGGTTTTGGAGACCGACGTTCTACCAACTGAACTAAGGACGCATAGGTTGAAAAGAGCGCTCTTTGAGTAGCACCTCTAGCAAAATAGCTTTAAATCCATCTTTTTGCGAGAAATTCTACACATATGTAAAGGTTTTCAGGCTGAGATTGTACGACTTAGGTGCTAGAGGGCTGAGCTTCGAGCTTAAAATCTTGAGCTTACAGAGAGCGGTCGAAGCGCTGCTTGAGGCGAGTGGCCTTACCGACGCGATCGCGCAGATAATAAAGCTTAGCTCGACGCGCCTTGCCCCGACGAATTATATTAATAGTAGCAACTCTTGGCGCATGAATTAAAAATACTCGCTCGACGCCAACGCCCTGAAACACGCGGCGAACCGTGATGGTTTCATTAATGCCGCCATTACGCATTGCAATCACGGTGCCCTCGTAGGGCTGGACGCGCTCTTTGCCGCCCTCTACGATTCGCACACCGACGCGGACCGTATCTCCCACATAGATAGTGGGTAAATCGTCTTTAATTTGTTCCGACTCAATAGATCGGATAATTGATTCAGCGTTCATTACAGCCTTCAAAAGCGCACAGCTTACAAGAATAAAGCATAAGCGAAGGAATGGGAATAGGCAGTTTTTGGAGCTGCGCTTTAAGCGGGAGAGAAAAGAACGTTAAAAACATCAATAAAGCCCATCCGAACCGCTAGGATATTAGGTATTACCGCTTTAGCCACCATGAATTTTTTGACCAATTTACTGCCTAGAATTTCCTTTCCACCCGCCCTAAAGGTAAAAGCAGGTAGGCGCATAGAGCTAAAGTCTGAGTCTGAAATTGAAACTATGCGAGCAGCGGCCAAAATCGTCGCCACCGTACTCAAAGAAATCAGCGAAATGACCGCCGCCGGAATGACGACCGCCGACTTGGACGATCACGCTGAGAAAAGAATTCGCGAAATGGGCGCTACCCCCAGCTTCAAGGGCTACCACGGTTTCCCAGCATCCATTTGTGCCAGCGTTAATAACGAAGTTGTCCACGGCATTCCACGCAAGCGCAAAGTGATCAAAACCGGCGATGTCGTCAAAATAGATACGGGCGCTTACTACGAAGGCTTTCATGGCGACTCTTGCATCACGATCGCCGTTGGCAAGGTGAAGCCCCAAGCCCAAAAGCTGATTGAGGCGGCAGAGGAAGCGCTGTATGCCGGTATTGCTCAGGTTAAGGCAGGTAATACGCTGCTAGATATTGCAGGCGCAATTGAAGACTCGGTAAAGGCGAACAATTTTACGGTTGTTGAGGAATTTACCGGCCATGGGGTCGGTAGAAATTTGCACGAAGAGCCTGCCGTTTTTAACTTTCGAACGAACGATGTCCCCAACGTCACGCTTAAATCGGGGATGACGCTGGCGATTGAGCCAATTTTGAACGAAGGCTCGAAGCTGACGCGGACTTTGAGCGATCGCTGGACAGTCGTCACGCTAGATCGCGCCCTCTCAGCCCAGTGGGAGCACACCGTTTTAGTTACCGACTCAGGCTACGAGATTTTAACCGACCGGACTAAAGTCTGAATACGTCTGAATATTCAGGGCGCAAAAGAGAGGCTAATTTTTTAGATCCGAAAGCCTCACGCAGTGCTCTAAGTCGTAATCACCCCCCACCTCAAAGATAAGCCTTCGAGAGTCTGTCTTCAGTAAAGTCTTCGGCAGCTTTAGAGTTGGCTAACAAGACTAATGACTCGCTGATAGGTTCGCCGCATCCAGTTTATCGTGAATCGCCAGCTTCTCCATCAGGCTTTCGCTCGCTTCATTCAGCCCTACTAGCTCTACCTCAGTACCCTGCACTCGGAACTTTAGAACCAGCTTATCAATCGCGATCACTGCCGATTGATCCCACAGGTGAGAGTGCGTCAAGTCAATCACCACTTTGTCTAGATGCTCGTGCAGGTTGAAGGCTTCTAGGAAGTTGTTGGCAGAGACGAAAAAGAGCTGACCGTAGACGTAGTAGGTGCGCTGCGAATGGTCGGCGCTGAACTCGCTTTGAACCGCAATCAGCTTACCGATTTTGCGTGAGAAGGCGATCGCACTCAAAGCAATCCCCACCGCTACACCTAGCGCCAAGTTATGCGTAATCACCGTCGTCACCACCGTCGCCAACATCACCGCCGTTTCGCTCTTGGGTAGCCTTCTAAAATTCGTTAGCGAAGCCCAGTTAAACGTACTAAACGACACCATAAACATCACTGCCACCAGCGCCGCCATCGGAATCGAACTAATGCTTGAGCGAAACAATAAGATAAACGACAGCAGGAAAATACCCGCGCACAGCGTTGACAGTCTTTGCCGTCCGCCCGACTTAATATTAATCACTGACTGACCAATCATGGCGGAACCCGCCATACCGCCAAACATGCCAGTAATCAGGTTCGCCATACCCTGACCTCTTGCCTCCCGGTTTTTATCGCTATTAGTGTCCGTCATGTCATCCAACACAGATGCCGTCAAAAACGCTTGCAGCAAACCCACCGCCGACATTGTCAGCGCCACCGGCAGAATAATCTCTAGCGTAGTGAAGTTAAACGGTACGTTAGGCAAGCCAAACGAAGGCAATCGGCTAGGCAGATCGCCCATATCGCCAACCGTCAGAAGTCCTAACCCGCTCGCACCGCTGGGGCTAGAAAAGGTAAAGAGCGTCAGCGCGACAATCGCTACTAGCGAAGAAGGAATCGCCTTCACCACCGGAATGTTTTTAGTCAGCGGCGGCAGTAAATAGATAATCGCCAGGCCCACAGCGACCATCGCGTACATCAGCCACCCTTGCCCTTCAAACTGAACGAGCTGAGCGTCGAAAATCAAAATTGCTAGCGCATTAACAAAGCCCACCAGCACGGCGCGAGGGATGTACTTCATAATGCGGCCAATCCGCAAAGACCCCCAAACCGTCTGCAAGAAGCCCGTCACCAGCGTCGCCGCAAACAAATACTCCAGACCGTTTTCAGGATGCGTTCTCACCAGATCTACGACCAGCAGCGCCATCGCGCCCGTCGCCGCCGACACCATGCCGGGCCTGCCACCCAAAAAGGCAATCGTCACCGCCATCGTAAACGAAGCATACAGCCCCACTTTAGGATCGACGCCCGCGATGATTGAGAACGCGATCGCCTCTGGAATCAGCGCCAGCGCCACCACCGTACCCGCCAGCACATCCGCCGGAACATTCGAAAACCACTCAGATAGGCCACCCCTCTGAGCTTTGTCTGCACTTGTATAAACCACGTTTACCGTTCATTCCTGTCAATGCAGAACATCATACTATTTATATATTTCAATGCAGGCAATTAGCTTTGCGGTGTTGGCGATCGCACCTAACCCACAATGGCTAGTAATTTATAATTCTGTATGGAATATCAAAGTCATTTCTGCGTAGTATCGCGTTTAATGCATCACAGTCTCTTTCACTCGAATGTCCGATAACAAGCATACTTTTACCTGGACAGCGAGACTCTTCTTGGAAAGATACTTGAGCATGTCCTAGATCAACTTGGATAAGTTCGTTAACTAGGCTCTGATTGCGATCTAAAAACGCTTGCGTTTCTGCTGCGCTCAGTAACCTTGAGCAGGGAGGCTCAAAAATACGATACTGCCCGCAAGAAGTGTACAAATATATCTTCAGTCCCTGAATTACAAGAAAGACAACTGCAACAGAACCTATAATTCCAATCAATGATTTAGTACGCATAGAACCTCATGAAAAGCGGATAAGGCAATCGACGTTATAGTCTAGAGCTGAAAAGGCAATTTCTCCCCAGAGGATGTAGCAGCAGACCCGTCAGGAGCGTTGAGTGGCGTTTAGTCTGAGATCTATTGCTTTTTAGATGTATGGGCGGTGAGGGACTCGAACCCGCGACATCCTCGGTGTAAACGAGGCGCTCTACCAACTGAGCTAACCGCCCGAAAACGTGCAACTAATCGACGTGTCGCACTCGGAATTAAAATAATAGCAGAAGAAGTCGCATAGAAAAACCTAAATCTTACGCTGTTCAGATAAAACATTTGTATTACTGTATAGGGTGTCGCATCTTTACCCGCTACGTCCATGCCTTCAGGCCGCACCCACGACCGCATTACGCTCTGGTGTCTTCCCTTCGTCACCGGGGCCACCTATTTAATCGCCAATAGCTTAGCGGCTACGAATATCTTGACAACCACCGTTATTGTCACGGGGGCCTTTTTAGTAGGCGGCTTTATGCTCGGCCCCGACTTAGACATTCACTCTATTCAATATAAGCGCTGGGGTCTGCTGCGGTGGATCTGGTTGCCCTATCAAAAAGCACTCAAACACCGCTCTACCCTGTCTCACGGCCCCATTATTGGCACTGCCATTCGAGTCATTTACATGGGTGTTTGGATGGGGATTTTTACTGCGATACTGGCGATCGCCTTCAACGCCCTATGGGACGCTCAGCTCACCTCTAAAAGCATCCTCGCCACCGTTCGCTACCTGGGCAACCACTACATTGCCGAGTGGGTAGCTGCCATTATTGGGCTAGAGCTAGGGGCGATTAGCCACTCTACTAGCGATGTGGTGGGCAGTCGCTTGGTGAGAAGAAAAAGTGCAAAGGCAAAAAGGAACAAGAAGAAACACCGTAGAGAAAAAGAAGAATGACAAAATGGTCGTTAAAAGAGCAGGTGAGTTCGTTAGTAAGAACATCAAAGAAGCGAAGAAAAAATGACAAAATGGTAATAAACCCTGTCCCCTTTATCCCTTGTGCCTTCGGCAGTTTAGTCAAAATTTCATTGGTTGACAATCGCAAGTGGAAAGCCTAAATTTATCCACATAAGTGGCTTCCTAAAAAGCTTGAACACCTTCGACAGAAGCCCACCTTGATTTGTCAATAAAGAGGATTACAACATGAAAGTTAAGTACTTTGCTGCGCTAGCTGCTGCTTCCGTATTTGGTCTAGCCGGTCTTACTAGCTGTGCTGGTGACACCTCAACAGACCTCGAAGATCCTGCTGCAACTGAAGTAGCCCCCGACGCTGAGCCTGGTGCCACAATGGAAGAACCTGATGCTATGGAAGAACCTGCTGAGCCTTGCGCCGCTAAGTAATCGCTTTGATGAGTGGTTAGTTCTGCAACTTAATTGTCTTAACTGTGGTTAGCTATTGAGCTAGGACTACAACTGAGCGCAAAGACTATAAAAGCCCTTGGCATCGCTGAGGGCTTTTTGGCATAATCAATTCTACAGATGTAAGGGTTTACGGCAGGTGTTCTGTTGGTATAGTTCGTTCATCTCTATATCTTGAAGAACACTATGAACGTTGCATTTGTTGGTCTTGGTACAATGGGTTCACCAATGGTGATGAACTTACTTAGCGCCGGACACAGCGTTAGCGTACACAACCGCACTCGTGCTAAAGAACAGTCTGTCGTAGAAGCAGGCGCGATCGCCACATCCTCTCCTCAACAGGCCGCCACCGATGCCGACATCATTATTACCTGCGTCAGCGATAGCCCCGATGTAGAAGCCGTCATTTTAGGAGAATCCGGCGTCATCCACGGTGCAACATCTGGTTCTTTAATCGTCGATATGTCCACTATTAGTCCTGGCGTGACTCAGCGAATTGCCAAAACGCTCGCACAAAAAGACATTCAAATGATTGATGCCCCGGTCTCTGGTGGCTCGGAAGGCGCACAAAAAGGCACTCTCTCAATTATGATTGGCGGCGCAGAGGCAGATGTTGAAAAAGCGCGTCCGGTACTCGAAGCGATAGGTAGCACGGTCACTCATGTAGGGCCAATTGGCGCAGGCCAGACCACCAAAGCTATCAATCAGATTATTGCAGCGGGCACCTATTGGGGGGTGGCAGAAGGGATCGCACTTGGGCTAAAAGCCGAACTGGACATGGACAAAGTAATTCAGGCGGTGGGCAGTGGAGCGTCGGCATCCTGGTGTCTCACCAACCGATCTGACAATATGATCAACAACAGATATCCGCTGGGTTTTCGCGTCCGGCTGCATCAAAAGGATTTGGCGATCGCCCTGCAAACCGCCCGCGAACTGAACTTGCCTTTGCCCATGGCTGCCTATGTAGAACAGATGGAAAATGGCCTGATTGCTAACGGCCATGGGGATGAAGATTTGAGTGCGATCGCCCGCATCGTCCGAGAAATGGGCGGCATCTCAGACGATTGATCCGAAAGCCGCAGCATCACTAAAATCAGATGCCTCTAGAACTGAACTTCTTAGACAGAGCCTCTACTATTGAGCCATAGTCAACCCTACGAGGAAACCTCAGCCGTGATCAAAGGATACGCATGGGCTTTGTTGCATAAATGGGTCGATGGGAGGCTGCGGAAGATAGCAAAAAATCGTTAAGTTGTAGTTACTACAAAGACAACGAAACCGATGACATCTCACTACCGTATCCGCAACTGGTCTAATTATAACGCCGCTCTAGTCGCCCGAGGCAGCTTAGATATTTGTCTTGGTGAGCGTTCCCTAGCGCCGCAAAGCGACGCGGGGTCTCACCGCTGGGTCGATGAAGCCGTTTTGAACGCGTGGAAGAATACCGAGAAAACAGGAAAACGAGGGGCTTCCAACACCTATAGCGACCTGGCTATTGAGACGCTACTCACCCTGAAGTCGGTCTATCGTCAAAAGCTACGTCAGACTATCGGCTTTGCCCGCTCTCTATTCAGACTGATGTCAGTGGAACTAGACTTGCCCCACTACAGCACGCTATCGAGACGCGCCCACGGCTTGAACATCAATCTGTCTGTCAGTGAGGCGAAAGGGCCGCGTCATGTCGTCGTCGATAGTACAGGCGTGAAGGTTTACGGCGAAGGTGAATGGAAAGCGCGCAAGCATGGCATCAGTAAGCGCCGCACTTGGCTGAAGCTGCATCTGGGCTTCGATGAAGAGACCGGTGAAATTCTAGCAGCGGTGGTTACCCCCAACTCAACGGGTGACAGTGAAGTATTGGGTGAGATGCTTGACGATATCGACGATGACATCGAGCAAGTCAGCGCCGATGGTGCCTACGACCGTGGCTACTGCTATGACTATATTGACGAGCGAGGGGCCACCGCTGCGATTCCACCGCGCAAAGATGCCGTCATCTGGGTTCATGGCAATCGCAAAGGGCCAAAACATCCGCGTGATGAAAACTTAAGACGCATCCGTCAGGTCGGGCGCTCGAAGTGGAAAGAGCAGAGCCATTATCATCGCCGTTCGCTCAGCGAGACGGGTATGTACCGACTTAAAACCATTTTCACAGGTGAGGTGTGTGCGAGAAAGCTAGAAACCCAAACGACAGAGTTGATGATTGAGTGCAAGGCGCTCAACCAGATGACGCAATTGGGAATGCCTGATAGCTACCTAGTTGAAGTCTAAAACAGCGCTCTCGTAGGAGATTGCGATCGCTTTTTAGATTTATGCAACAAAGCCATAGTCAACTCTAAAAGCTGTGATCCTCACTCACCATCAACGCTACCGGAAACTTAGCTAAAATATCCCCAACCAGCAGCGAATCGCCAGACGCAACCGCCTCATTCGTTAGCCAATTCTGCCAAGTCGCCTGCTCCCCACCCGGCAGCTCCACCGCCGTATCGCCCCAAACCTTCTTCCCAATCGGCAGCGTCCCCGGCTCGATCAAACTCGTCAAAAACCGAGGCACCACCGTCACCACCGTATGCTCTCCCTTATGCCGAGCAAACGCAATTACATTCTCCGAATGCTCGCCCGTCACCGTGAGAGGCTGATAGACACCGCCTCTAAACACATTCCGAAAATAGTTTCTAGCCGCCAAGCCCCGAGTCGTCAAAAAGAGTTTTATCCGCCCATCATTTCTCTCTTTCAACAAAGTCTTCACCAAAGCCGCAGGCTGTTTTTCCCACTGCGTTTGGATACTCTCCAATGCCGCAAACCGCTTTTCATAATCTACCGGACGGCGATTATCTGGATCGACCAAACTCAAATCCCAAAGCTCTGTCCCCTGATAAAAATCAGGTACGCCCGGAGCCGTCATCTTAATCAAAAGCTGCGCTAGCGCATTGTAAATGCCATACTCAGCCACTTTCTTTTGAAAATGTTGCAGCTTTCCTAAAAAGACATTCTCTTTACCCGGCGTCAAAATCGCCGTCACAAAATCGACAAAGCCTGTCTCATAATCCTCATCGGGTCTCAGCCATGCGGTATGCACCTTAGCCTCGCGCACCGCCTTTACCACGTATTCTTCCACACGTGTTCGAAATTCCGGCAGTTCTGCATCATCAAAAGGATACGCGCCAATCAGCGTCTGATACAGAAAGTATTCATCATTGCAATCAGGACTCGTTTGCTCGCCCGTTCTTCTCTTCTTATCGTCATTCAGTTCGCTCCAGGTCTTAACTTCCTCTTCCCATTCTTCGGGCAGTTCAGAGAGTACGTTTAGGCGCGATCGCACGTCTTCACTCCGCTTGGTATCGTGGGTCGAAGTTGCATTTAGCGCCACCGGCCAATGCTCTTGCTTGTAGTGGTTGTAAGTATGAAAACTATCCATCGAAATGCCAAAATGATCGGGAGAGCCGCCCACTTCATTCAGTCCAATAAAGCGGTTGTATACATAGAACAACGTGTCCTCTAATCCTTTTGCCATCAGCGGCCCGGTAAACTGTTGTAGTCTCATGACAAAGTGCAGCCACTGCGATCGCTCCTCAGAAGGCAAAGACTCGTCATATCCCAACATTAAAAAGCGCTCAATTAGCTCTAGCTCGTTTAGGAGTTGAGGAACACGTTTTCTAGCTTGGGAGATCGCATACTGAATATATTTAAGATCTCGCTTAGAACTTCCCCGTTGATTAATGTAAGTACAGTAAATCGGGAACGTCACCAGCACTTCTTGAATCGCCGTCTTCAAGCCGTTCGCCGTCAGATCGCGACCATAGCGATACTGACTCGCCACTTTCTTCAAAAAGCGAGCCAAATTATCAATATCGCCCACCAAATTTGTTTCAGCAATTAGCGTTTTCTTATCCCACATCATGCGCTCATAGCCCTCACGCTGACCGCTAAACTGCTTATAAAATCTCGTAAAGTGCTTCTGATTTGCCTGACAGCAAAATATACCGTTCACATAGTTCAAAAACTCATAGCCCGAAGTCCCCTGCATCGGCCAGTGCTCCGGCAGCTTCTCATCCGTCTCCAAAATCTTTTCAACGACCGTGTAAACCCCGCCCGTCTTCTCATCCAACCGCTCCAAATAGGCCAGCGGATCGTAAAGCCCATCAATGTGGTCAACGCGCAGTCCGTTAAACTTTCTCGCTTTTACCAGCTCAATAATTAACGAATGCGTCCGATCAAACACCTTCGGATTATCCACCTTCAGGCAAATCAGCTCATTTACCGTAAAGAACCGGCGATAGTTGAGTTCTTCTGCCCCCACTTTCCAAAAAGAGAGCCGATAAAACTGTTCTAACAGCAAAGTATCGAGCAAATCGAAACTCTTGGGTTTACCCGGCTGACCGTTATAAGCCTCAATATTTTGGTCGATGAACGTTTTAATTTCGCCGCCTTCCTCATACAGCTCCCACAGCATCTGCTTCACAAAAGCCGCCTGGATTTTCCGCTCTTGCCCCTCCAGTGCCGGAAAGGTCGTTTTAATCGTATTAATTAACCCCATCAGCTTAATGTAGCTAGGGCTTGCACTTCCCATCTGACGGCGCAGCCAGGGCACCTCATGCGAGAGAAAAGCCGCATAGGACTCCACTCGCACCGGATAGTGCAGCCCATAATAATTTACCTTTAGCCCGTCTTGCTCGTAGCTAAGCTGAATCTCGCCCCGCTCCAAACAGCGATCATAAAAATCACCCAGCATCGGCGCAAGCACCTTGCCCTGAATGTCCTCGTAAGAATGCTCCCACTCAATATCAAAGTAGTCGATATATTCCGACTGAGGCCCATGCTCTAGCACATCCATCAGGTAATGGTTTTGGCCATCGTAAGCCATGTGGTTTGGCACAATATCTTGCAGCCAGCCCATGCCCTGCTCTTGTAGCACCTCTACCACCGACTCAAAGGCTTCTCGCCCACCTAGCTCAGGATTGATTATGGTCGGATCTACTACGTCGTACCCATGTTGGCTACCACTGCGAGCGGCAAAAATAGGTGAAGCGTAGATATCGGAAATGCCCAGCCGATCAAGATAATCGACAATGGCTTTGGCCTGACTCAATCCGAAGTCGGGCGTGAACTGAAGACGGTAAGTGGCTACGGGGGTACGCATGGGGGAAGAAGGAGGGATAAGAGGCTCGGTTTAGGCTTGGGGATCGGCTTGATAGAGAACGATGCTGAGGCTGGGAATAGCGAGCGTAGAAGCGTCTTGAGGTGAGATTGTTTTTGGCAAATCGTCGTCTGCATGGGCGTCACCCGAGACAGACCACTCAGGCGCAGCGGAATTGAGCTTTTGATGCCAGGTTTGGTTGCCTAAGGGTAGCTCAACTTGCTCGGTTTTCTCTCCAAAATTTGCCAAACAAATTAAGTCGCCGTTCTCTTTTTTGCGAGTGTAAAAAAGCACATCGTTCGTATGCTCGGCCTTAATTTCTGGATGATGGGAGATATTCATAATCTGACAATCCCGACGAATTTTCAGCAGATTTTTGTAAAACCGATATAAAATTTGTTGCTCTTCGGTAAGCTGAGTTGTACTATCCGTCGGCCAGCTCAAAGTCGATTTTTTCATGGTGTCTGGGCTAGCCGGATCGGGCGGTGTTCCTTCACTATGAAAGGCGCGAAACTCCTCCTTGCGGCCCTGACGCACAGATTCGAGCAGGTCTTGATCGCCGTGGTCTACGAAGTAGAGAAAGGGTGCTTTTTCGCCGTACTCTTCGCCCATAAACAGCAGGGGAATAAATGGAGAGAGCAATGTCATCCCGGCCGCGAGCTTGAGTCCGTCGAAGGAGATTAGGCTGGTGAAGCGATCGCCCGTCATCCGATTACCCACCTGGTCGTGGTTTTGATTGCACACCACAAACCGATAAGAAGGCAAATCTAGCGCCGGACTGCCGTGATTGCGACGGCGAAAGGGAGAATATTGTCCCGAATAAGCAAAGCGCTCTTGAACCGCCGAAGCCAGCATTTCTAGGCTGGTAAAATCGCTGTAGTAACCGATAATTTCGCCTGTTAGCCGGGTGTGCAGCGCATGGTGAAAGTCATCGCTCCACTGAGAATCTAGCTGATAGCCGCCTTGTACAACCGGGCGCACCAATCGGGGATCGTTCAGGTCACTTTCGGCAATCAAGTAGGTGCGATAGGCATGGTCGTCGTTAAAAGCATCCACTTTTTCGGCTAGCTCTTGCAGAAAATGCTTAGCGCCAAAGTCGTAAATAGCGTGTACCGCGTCTAGCCGCAGCGCGTCGAAGTGATAGTCGCGCAGCCAGCTAATCGCATTCTCAATAAAGAAGTTGCGAACCCCGTCGCTGTACGAATCATCGAAGTTAATCGCATCGCCCCAAGGCGTTTGATAGCGAGGCGTCGTGTAGGGACCGTACTTGCCGGTATAGTTGCCCTCTGGCCCTAAGTGGTTATAAACCACATCCATAATGGCCGCGAGTCCGTGCTGATGGCAGGCATCTACCAGCTTCTTTAAGCCGGTTGGCCCACCGTACGAGTTTTGCACCGCGTAGGGAAAGACCCCGTCGTAGCCCCAGTTGCGATCTCCTGGAAACTGAGCTACGGGCATAATCTCAACGGCGGTGATGCCCAGATCTACGAGATCTTTTAGGCGGGCGATCGCCGCTTCAAACGTACCCTCTTCCGTAAACGTGCCAATATGCAGCTCGTAAATGATGTAGTCAGGTAGACGAATGCCTCGCCAGCTCTGGTCTTGCCACTGATATTCACTGTGGTCAATTACTTCAGAAGGGCCATGAACCCCCTGAGGCTGATAGCGAGAAGCCGGATCGGGCCAGGATTCTAACTCACCGTCTTCGCCAGCAATTTGATAGCGATAAAGCGTCCCTGCGCGTAGGTCGGAAGCCTTTGTATGCCAATAACCCCGCTCGTCTTTATCCATCGGCAGCAGCCCGGTCGCCTCTCCCGATGCGTCTACAATCTCTACCGCTACTTGATCTAGCAGCGGTACCCATACTGCAAATTCGCAGCCGTTTTGATAGCTCGCACCAACTTTCATAAACCCTATTCCCTTAACGCTAGCTTGCGATGCTAAACAGCTCTGCGACAAGCCAAATTGCTGAACTGAGCGTTACCTTACCAAACTACCTGTTCGAGAGAGGCTATCTACAGACATAAAAAGACTCAAAAAAACCAGCTCCCTATCCCAGCAGCAGCGCATCCAAAGAAAATTTTCCTGGCCCAAAAACAATAATCAGCGTCAGCATCATACTAAAAATCAAAGCCTTCTCATAGCTAGGCGGCTCGCCCTTTTGACCTTCTGGCCCTTCGTAATAGTCTCCTAATAAGTAGGGATCGGGTGCAACCATCGGATCGCCTTTTATCAGCTCACCGATGATGGCGTACACCATCGAGACCAAGATAGACAAACTACAAAAGGGCGTGAGGAACCCAACAATCAGGCCCAGACCGCCTACTACCATAAAGCCCGCCGATAAAAAGCACAGCGGCAGCGGCGCACCCAGCGCGTCTGACCAGGTCTTCAGGTTTTGAAGTTTGGGTATGCCATGCAAGATAAATAAAAATCCTACAAGCGCCCTGAAAAAAAACAACATGTATCCTTGAGGGCCACCGGCAAAGTCGGGATAGATGGATGAGAGTAGCGCGATCGCAGTTTCCAACAGAAATCTCCTTAGTAATTATAAATTCAGAATTATGAATGATCAGTTCTGCACCAGCAAAACATTATGACCATCTGGCCCGCGCCACAGCACCGCCCGCTTAAACGGCAGCACGTCTGGCAGGTCAATTACCTTTGGTGATACAAACTGAACGCCCATACTCACAGGCGCATCCTCTAGGGCCTCTACCGCCGCGTCGATATCATCCACCAGTAGCTCAAAATGCATATGCACCAAATCACTCGTTTTTTGATCAATTGGAAAAGGTCTTGCTCCCGGCGGCGTTAGGTAATCCAAAAACTCTACGCCCAGTCGTCCCGTCGCGGGCGTTAGCGAAGTCACAATTACCTTCGCGCTAAAGAGATTATCCATCGTCTCTTGCTTAATCCCAATATTCGTACCGCTGCCCTGATGAGTCAGCCCCAGAATATCTCGATAAAGGGCCAGACTCCGCTCCGTGCTCGTGATCGCGATCGCCGAGTGATCCATTCCTAAAAAGAGCTTGTCTTTCTCCTGCCAATGGTCGGGGCCAAGCCCAGCCGGAAACTGCAACAGCTCTAGCGGATGCCCATCTGCATCTCGAAACTTAAAAGCTTTAATGTCATTGGGCAGCGTCTGTGGCTGAGGAGAAATCGGGGTGAAAGAGAACTTCTGTAGCTGCGTGTAAGCCTTGTCCATATCGCTGACGATGATGGCAAAGTGCTGAAACCACAGATCGTTGCTTTTGCTGTCTTCAGGAATCGCTTTACTTTCGCCGCCTCTTAAGAACTGCATCAGGCGAATAGTTTCTTGACCTAGCGCTAATGAAACGATGCGCACCTGAGCCTTGGGTACACCATACAGATAGCTCGCTTCGTCACCGCTCAAAACCGCATCAGCCGTAACGGTAAAATCGAAAGCGCCGGTAAAAAAATCGGTCGCGCTGTTAGCGTCGGAAACCGTCAGGCCAATAGCTTGAACAGCTTGCGTGGTAATACCGGAGGACGATGCCATAGTGAACTGGGGGACTTCCCGTAGCTTTTTCCTCCGTATTTTTGCATATTACCGCTGTATTCCTCATCGTCCTAAAAATAACGCTTCGTTGAATTGGTAGAATGAGTGCTTCATCGGGAGCCGCCGACATCGCTCCTAATTCAGCCCTTTTAAGCTATGCCTGACGCCTTGCCGCAAACACCCATTACGCCTGTGCCTGCAAACGAGACGGAGCGATTGAGAGCGCTGCATCGCTACAGGGTGCTCGATACGTCTCCTGAGGAAGCTTTTGATCGCATTACTAAGCTGGCAGCGCGGCTGTTTGATATGCCTACGGCGCTGATTTCTCTAGTGGATGAGTCGAGAGCCTGGTTTAAGTCCTCTGTGGGGTTTGATGCTGGCGAGGTGTCGCGCGATGCGACGCTTTGTAGCTTTGCGGTGTTAACCGACGAGCCGCTGATTGTTCTAGATGCCAGACTTGATGATCGCTTTGCCTGCAATCCGTTTGTGCAATCTGAACCGGGAGTGAGGTTCTATGCGGGTGCGCCCTTAATTACTGAGGATGGCTTCAATCTGGGGACGCTGTGTTTGCTGGACGGTCGGCCTCGCGATCCTTTGAGCGCAGATCAGCAGGCTACGCTGGTTGATTTAGCAGCCATGGTCGTCGATGAACTAGACCTGAGATTGGCGGCGCACAAAATTACCCAGGCTGACGCTGCGCTACAAGAGACTAATGTGCAGTTGGACACGGCTTTAACGGCAGGCTCTACGTATGTTTGGCGCTGGCACATTCCCACTGATCGGGTCATTGTCAGTACTGCGTTTGCTCGCTTGTTTGATGTAGACCCAGTGAGTGCGAACACTGAAGGGCTGCCAATTAAGTTTTTTATTGACTCAATGCATGAGGAAGACCGCGATCGCGTTTCAGCCGCAATTCAACAGGCCATCGAGACCGGCGAAGCCTATGCCGCTGAGTATCGCGTTTGTACCGCTACGGGCGAAGAGCGTTGGCTGACGGCAAGGGGCCGAGCTGAGTATGACGAAGCAGGCCGACCGACCGCGTTTCCCGGTGCGCTAGCTGATATTACGGAGCGTAAACGGGCTGAGGAAGATCGCGATCGCTTTTTCCAGATATCTCACGATATGCTAGCGATTGCCAATCGGGATGGGTACTTCACTCAGGTCAATCCAGCCTTTACAGAAACGCTTGGCTACACCTCGCAAGAACTAACCGCCCAGCCTTATATCGAGTTTGTGCATCCCGACGACCAGGCGAAAACGATGGCTGAAGCAGAAATCATCGCCCAGGGTAATCCTACGGTTGAGTTTGAAAACCGTTACCGCGCTCAAGATGGTACTTACCGTTGGATTTCGTGGAATGTTGTTCCTTTTGCTAAGCAAGAACTGCTTTACTGCGTGGCGCGAGATGTTACTGATCGCAAGCAGACAGAAGCGAAGCTGCAATCTAGCAATGATCGGCTGAAGCTGCTCTCTACCACTGCGAACGACCTGCTACTGAACGAAAATCCCAGAGCATTTTTAGCCAATTTGTTTGCCCAAGTTTCAACTTATTTAGGACTCGAAGTTTACTTTAATTACCTATTTGATGAAGACCAGCAGTGTCTTCGGCTTCATGCCCATGGCGGTATCTCAGACGAAATTTCTGAATCTGCAAACGTTTTAGGGCTAGGGCAAGGCGTCTGTGGGTGTGCCTTGCAACAGCGCCATCCTATTGTGGTTGAAGCGGCTCTAGATTCTGATGATCCGCTGGCTTTGCCGCTAAAGTCGGTTGGCATCAGAGCCTATGCTAGTCACCCACTTATTGTGGGCGATCATGTCTTGGGGACGTTGGGATTAGGCACTCGTCAGCGCGATCGCTTTACCCCTGACGAACTCCATATTATGCAGGTGATTGCCGACCAAGTGGCGGTGTCTCTGGAGCGATCGCGTCTGGTTTTAGCGCTAGAGACCCGCGCCGAAGCGTTGGTTCAAACCAATCGGATTAAAGACGAATTTTTGGCGGTACTTTCGCATGAGCTGAGATCGCCCCTTAACCCCATTTTGGGCTGGGTAAGTTTGCTTCAAAAGGGAAAACTCAACCCCGCTCAGCAAACTAAGGCTTTGGAGACCATTGAGCGCAATGCCAAACTACAGGCTCAGCTCATTGAAGATCTTTTAGACATCTCTCGCATCATGCAAGGCAAGCTGACCTTAACAGCGGCTCCGGTCAGTTTGGCCTTTGTTATTTCGTCCGCGCTGGAAACGGTTCAGTTGGCAGCAGCGGCGAAAAACATTCAGATCTCGCTTGATCTGGATACGACCGTGGCTCCTGTTTCTGGCGATGCGACTCGCCTTCAGCAAGTGGTGTGGAACTTGCTCACCAATGCCGTTAAATTCACGCCTGCGGGGGGACGGGTTACGGTCGAACTCCGACAGCTCGACCAGTCGGCGGAAATTCGAGTACGCGATACCGGCAAAGGAATCGATTCAAAATTTCTGGCGTATGTGTTTGAGTATTTTCGTCAGGCGGATTCTACGACGACTCGCCGATTTGGGGGCTTGGGGCTAGGGCTGGCAATCGTTCAACAGATTGTGGAAATGCACGGAGGAACCATTAAGGTCGAGAGTTTGGGTGAAGATCAAGGCGCAACCTTTACGGTGCAACTGCCCATTGCGCGGCAGGCGGTTTTGGCGATCGCTGCGCCCACCGCCGCTAAAGCGGAAACTACCAACAGCGTTTTGAGTAACCTGAAAATTCTGGTTGTAGATGATGATCTAGATGCCCGCGAGTTTCAGTCATTTTTACTGGAGCAGAGCGGCGCGACGGTCATGGCTGTTGCTTCTGGCTCAGCGGCCTTGCAAGTGCTCGATCAGTCGATGCCGGACATTTTAGTCAGTGATATTGGGATGGCTGAGATGGATGGCTGTATGCTGATTCAACAGATTCGCGCTCGTCCGTCTCACCGAGGAGGAGTTCTGAGAGCGATCGCCGTAACCGCTTATGCCAGAGATCTAGATCGTCAAAGAGCGCTTCAGTCTGGGTTTCAAAAGTGCATCACAAAACCCGTGGAGCCAGAGGTTTTGATCGCGTCGATTGTAGATTTACTAGGCGGTAGCTAAGGGAAGCGCTTACAAATAGAGTACCCGCTATAATAGATGGGGATCTAGCATGAT
>QBMC01000001.1 GCA_003242035.1 Nodosilinea foveolarum
TACTTAAACATTACTTCATTGCCCCGTCTGCAACCCCCATTCGTGCAACAACGCCGTTTTCGTGCCAAAATATTGCATCGATTCCATTATCTCCTTTTCCATCAATAACTGACTCAGCCGCTTCACCTGGACTCGTCCCAGCAAGCGAATAAATTGCGTATGCGGCAAATCCTCGACTTAAGAAAGCAGTATCTGTGTCAATCCTTGAACCCTCTAAGTCGATAAGATCTACTAGATCTTCAAATAGCTGTTTGATCTCACCTTGAAGCTGCTTTACGGCAAATTTACTGGTCTTGCCGATTGATTGACTACTTGAGGGCATACGGATAGGTTTTTTTAATAGATTTCTTCATAGACATTTCTATCACATTTTCCGAAAGTAACGCACCAGCGCCATGCAGAAGACTGTGATCTTGAATCATGTCAAGAGCCTATAGAATAAGGAGCTAAAAGATCGCATTTAGCCAGCAGCTACGGCCTCCTTCTCAATTTTCTCCTCTTCCTCCTTCGGAAGTACTCTACCCTCGTCTTCAAAGCCTTTCATCTCGTTAAAGTTGAGGTAGCGGTATAGCTCATCTGCAAACGGGTCAATTTTGTTGGCAACCACGCTTAGGTATTTCTCCGCTGAGGGAATTTGGCCTAATAAAGAACAAGCAGCGGCGAGTTCGGCTGAGCCTAGATAGACCTGAGCGCCCTTGCCCATTCTGTTGTTAAAGTTGCGGGTAGAAGTGGAGAAAACAGTGGCATTGTCTTCTACTCTCGCTTGGTTACCCATGCAAAGCGAGCAACCGGGCATTTCGGTACGAGCACCTGAGGCGGCGAATGTGCCATAGTAGCCTTCTTCGCGGAGCTGTTTTTCGTCCATGCGGGTCGGTGGGCAAATCCACAGGCGACCTTTTACGGTGCCTTCGTTTTCTAGCACTTTGGCGGCGGCGCGATAGTGACCGATGTTGGTCATGCAGGAGCCGATGAACACTTCGTCGATTTTCGCGCCGACGACATCTGAAAGCGTTTTTACGTTGTCAGGATCGTTAGGCGCGGCAACGATGGGTTCTTTGAGTTCGTTGAGATCAATCTCAATCACTTCAGCGTATTCTGCGTCTGCGTCCGCGCTCAGAAGTTTAGGATCGGCTAGCCATTTTTCCATTTCAGCAATGCGACGGGCCAAAGTGCGAGAGTCTTGATAGCCACGAGCGATCATGTTTTTCAGCAGGGCTACGTTGGAGCGCAAATATTCGGCAACGGTTTCTTCGCTGAGCTTGATGGTGCAGCCTGCACAGGAGCGTTCGGCTGAGGCGTCGGTAAGTTCGAAGGCTTGTTCTAGTTTGAGATCGGGTAAGCCTTCCATCTCTAGAACGCGGCCAGAGAAGATGTTCTTTTTGTTCTCTTTGGCAACGGTTAGAAGACCTTTCTTAATCGCTTCTAGCGGAATGACGTTTACAACATCTCGAAGGGTGATACCGGGCTGGAGTTCTCCTTTGAAGCGAACAAGAATAGATTCGGGCATGTCTAGGGGCATTGCGCCGATGGCGGCAGCGAAGGCGACTAGGCCAGAACCAGCGGGGAAGGAGATGCCTAAGGGAAAGCGGGTGTGAGAGTCTCCGCCAGTGCCGACGGTGTCGGGGAGGAGCATTCGGTTGAGCCAGGAGTGGATGATGCCGTCTCCGGGTTCTAGGGCGACGCCACCTCTAGAAGCAAAAAAGTCAGGTAGCGTGGCGTGGGTTTCTACGTCTACGGGTTTGGGGTAGGCGGCGGTGTGACAGAAGGTTTGCAGGACGAGGCCGGAGCTGAAGCCGAGGCAGGCTAGCTCTTTCATTTCGTCGCGGGTCATGGGACCGGTTGTGTCTTGAGATCCCACTGTGGTCATGAGGGGTTCGCAGGAGGTGCCGGGGCGGACGCCGGGGAGTCCGCAGGCTTTGCCGACCATTTTTTGGGCGAGGGTGAAGCCTTTACCCGTGTCGGTGGGGACGGTGGGGCGAACGAAGATTTCTGAAGGGGGAAGGTCTAGGGCGGTGCGGGTTTTATCGGTGAGGGTGCGCCCGATAATCAGAGGGATTCGTCCGCCTGCTTGGACTTCGTCGAGGATGGCTTCGGGAGTGAGGGTGAAGGTGGAGATGACTTCGCCTGCTTCGCTGGTGATTTCTCCTTTGTAGGGATGAATGGTGATGACATCGCCCATTTTCATTTTGGAGACGTCGCATTCGATGGGGAGTGCGCCAGAGTCTTCGGCGGTGTTGAAGAAGATGGGGGCGATTTTGCTGCCGAGAATGACGCCGCCCGTGCGCTTGTTGGGGACGAAGGGAATGTCTGCGCCGATGTGCCAGATGACGGAGTTCATGGCGGATTTGCGGGAGGAGCCGGTGCCGACTACATCGCCGACGTAGGCGATCGCCCACCCCTTCTGCTTCAACTCAGCCAAAGTCTCCAGCGGCTTGTCCATCGTGGACTCTAACATCACCTGAGCATGGAGCGGGATGTCTGGGCGGGTGGTGGCGTGAGGAGCCGGGGAAAGGTCGTCCGTGTTGGTTTCGCCGGGAACGTTGAAGACGGTGACGGTGATAGTTTCGGGAACTTTGGGTTTGTTCGTGAACCATTCGGCGTTGGCCCAGGCGTCTACGACTTGTTTGGCGTAGGGGTTCGACTCTGAGAGCGCTATTACGTCGTTGAAGGCATCGTAGACGAGAAGGGTTTTCTTTAGAGCGTCTGCGGCGAGCTGGGCGATCTCGTC
Source organism: Nodosilinea foveolarum (assembly GCA_003242035.1). Classification (GTDB taxonomy): domain Bacteria; phylum Cyanobacteriota; class Cyanobacteriia; order Phormidesmidales; family Phormidesmidaceae; genus Phormidesmis; species Phormidesmis foveolarum. Next base: position 2,729 of record QBMC01000001.1, read on the forward strand.
GCGGTCGTCTTTGAGTAGGGCGATCAGGGAGGCGACGTTGTAGCCGCCGAGCATGGTGCCGAGGAGTTCGACGGCTTTTTTGGGGGAGAGCAGGGGGCTGTGGGTTTCGCCTTGGGCGATCGCCGTCAAAAACGATGCCTTTACATAGGAGGAAGGGTCAACGCCAGGAGAGATGCGATCGCACAGCAACTCCATCAAAAAATCTTCCTCCCCAGCGGGTGGATTTTTGAGCAAATCGCAAAGGGCGGCCGTTTGCTCCGCGTCTAAGGGCAAAGGCGGCACATTCAAAGCTGCGCGTTCTTGGACGTGTTTGCGATAAGACTCAAGCATACAGATCACTCTCTAGAAAACGGATACGAAATAGATTAGAAAATCTTTAGATAACCAGTCTACCGAGAATTGGGGTGACTGATAGGTATCAAGATTGACGGATTCCCGATTCACGACGGCTATTTCTCCGACTGACTTCTATTAATTTGTTACTTTCGCGACCGCTTTTGGGTTTATTAGCCATACGTACGCAACGAGAAAAATTGATACGTTAAAAGGGAACAGACTGGCTATGGCTTTATCGTCTTTTCAAAGGATGCGAATTTATTTGTATCTGGTGCCGGTTTTTGGCGTGGTGCCGTCCTTATGGACACTTTATGGAAAAGCGCCCGCTGCCGGTGAAGAGATAGATAGAACCTCAGAAGAAGCGCAGGTGCAGGCGGCTAGTCGGCTTTCTGTGCTGATTGGATTGGGCTGTATTAGTGCGATCGCGCTATTAGGCGCTGGCGCTGCCACGCAATCTTCCCAAATGGCCAGCCTACGGTTTCTGTTGGCTAGCAGCTTTATCGGGTCGGGTTACTTTTTGCTGAGCCTAGTGCTAATGTTTCGAGTGGCAAAAGGTCAGTCCATTCGGATTCCGGGCGTTAGTCAGCTAAGCCGTCGGCTTCCGTAAATACCGTGTTGTGCATGGCATAAAGAGCCGGTTTACTCAGATGGAAAAGCTGCCACACTCTTTATAAATAAAGATCCCACCATCTGTTACAAAAGGTAAATGACCGTTCTGACCACTTTCCTGTACGCTCGCATCATTGAGGTCATCTGTGTCGTCTCCTAATCCGCGCTCTAGAAACAAGCCACGCGCTTACATGTCGAATAAGAAAAAGAGGAGTTTGCCGAAATGGGCAGGCGCGGCCGTGTTGCTAGGCGGTATCGCCAGCGCCTCTGCCGCCGCCGGAGCCTTTCTAGCCGTTTCTTTAGGAAGCACACCGCTTCAGCAAAGCAACCTTTCTGCCGCAGAAGCCGCCATCTTTACGCAAAACGAGCCGATTTCGAAGTCTAATAGTTTGCAACTGCCACACCTCACCCGGCCGGTAAACGTATTGCTACTGGGCGTTAAGGTTACTAGCTCCGATCTAGACGACTACGCCGCGATTGATCGAGACGGCTACGATTCGCTGGTCGATTCCTTTGAGGGGCTATCGGATACGATGCTGATGCTGCGCTTCGATCCGCGCGATGAGCGAGTTTCGGTGCTGTCTATTCCTCGCGATACGCGCACCAATGTAGATGGCGAGGTAACGAAAATTAATGAGGCCAACCGGGAGGGCGGGCCAGCGCTGAGCGCTCAATCGGTGAGCGAGCTGATGGGTGGTGTGGCGATTGATCGCTACATGCGGATTAACGTGCAGGGCGTAGAGAAGCTGATTGATGCGCTTGGTGGCGTCGAGGTCGATGTGCCCAAAGACATGAAATATCAGGACGATAGCCAGCATCTATATATCAACTTGAAAGCAGGGCCGCAGCGGTTGGATGGCGATAAGGCGATGCAGTTTTTGCGCTATCGCTATGATGATCAAGGCGATATTGGCCGGGTGCAGCGGCAGCAGGTTTTGATGCGATCGCTCACCGAACAAGCCCTCAACCCAACAACGATTGCTCGCCTACCTAAAATTCTTTCGGTAATTCAGTCGCACGTAGACACCAACCTCTCAGTAGAAGAGCTAGTGGCGCTCGTGGGCTACACCGCTCAGACTAACCGCTCCGACGTGCAAATGCTGATGCTACCGGGCGACTTCAGCAGCTACAACGACTATGAACTGAGCTACTGGCTACCCAATTACTCAGAGATTGACCAAATTTCTGAGCAGTACTTTGGGCTAAGCAATGCCTACAGCGTTTCCGAGCGCAGAGATCCGTCTGACCTGCGAGTGGTGATTCAAGACAGCACTTACGACGATGTTGCTGTGCAGTCGCTGATTAATTCGCTTTACGATACGGGCTACTACAACGTAACGGTGGGCCGCAGCCTGCGCGATCCGATTAGCGATACGCGGATTGTGGCCCAGCGCGGCGATCTGGATAGCGCTAGAGACATTCAGCAGTTTTTGAATGTGGGCGAGGTGCGAGTAGAAAGCACCGGTAATCTGGACTCTGATATTACGATTCAGCTTGGCGAAGACTGGCTAGGCGAGCACGGTGAGGCATTATAAGGAAGCGCCGATAAAAAAGGAACCTTAGATGACTCAGGGGCAAATGCCTGCGCCTAACCCAATTCAGCTAAAAATTACGCTGGTAGATAGCGAGCCTGAAGTTTGGCGACAAGTGGTTGTGCCTGCTGCGGTGACTTTAGCCGATTTGCACGGCATCATTCAAGACGCGATGGGCTGGCAGCGACTGCACGACCATAGTTTTCAGATTGGTTTGGGGAACAAAAGGTCGCTGCTAGCTGAGGAAAAATTGCTGTCGGCGGTTTTGACAAAGGCGGGCGATTCTCCCGAGGAGAGGCTACGCCAACGATCTCTTTACTACAACTACGATGCTGAGAATGGCTGGCAGCATCGGCTGGTGGCGGAGCCTTTGACCGCTATGGAAACGGCAGATGAGAAAGTCGCAGCGGCTCGTTTACCGGTTTGTCTGGCGGGCGAGGCGGCTTGTCCACCCGAGGGTTCGGGTGGAATTTGGGGCTACGATCAGTTCATGGCTCAGCTAGAAGATGTTGAAGACCCCGACTACATAACGCTGCTCGATCAATATGGCGACTTCGATCCGAATGCGTTCGATTTGGCGGCTGCTAATGCTCGTTTGCTGAGATAGAGGTTTGGCTGATCTCCTTGCTGATCTCCATATAACAGACCGACAATGCCGATGCCAGAGAGGGCCGAGATCGCCCCCCAACCCACTAACAATCCGACCACTTCACCTAAAAACAAGCCGCTCGCGGTTCGCAGTAGGCCACCTATCAGCCAAGCAAAGGCAATGCCAGTGCCCCAAATTCCTGCGCTTAGTGGAATCCAACGCCAAGCCTGATTGACTTGCGATCGCAGCACCCACCACTGACCTAGCCCTAGCCCTAGTCCCAAGTAGCTACCGTACAAAACGCCAGACACGCTGCGTAGAAGAAGGCTTGGCGTCCCCGGTGCGGCCCAACCCACCGAGCCTAAATGCAACAGGCCGAGCAAAATCCAGCTAGTGACCGTGGCAATCATCCACCTAGCGGGATGGCGCAGATGAGGCCGCAGCACAAACCACTGCCCAGCGCCTACCAAAGTACCTCCCAACGCGGCTTCTAGCCAGGACACTTCACCGGTTTCTCCAATTTCGATAAATAGCAGACTGAGTGCGAAGGCTAGCCACGTCGAGCCTGTCCAGCTTATCCACAAAAGAGCGCCTGCTTTAATGTCTTCGGGCTGCCAGTTCCATCGCTTACAAAGGGTCAATAGCGGGTGCGCTAGCTGATGGGCGATAGGTTTGGATAAACTAGAAAGAGACATGTTGCTAGGCGACCTAGTTCAAGAAGCGGTAGGTAATAGAGTGTTTTGCAGGAGCGCTCGAAAGTTTTGGCGGCGCTGCTCTGGCGATTCGGGAGTGAAGTAGCTCCACAGGGTGTCCCAATAGAAAAATGAGATACCGGCAAATTGGCGATCGCGGCTATGTTCTACCTGCTGCCTAATTTGCTCGAAGGAAATGGGCCTTTGCCAGGTGCCGGTGAGAATGCCGATACTGACGGGAATGCGATCGCTCGCCTCTTGCAATGCCTGCTTGCCTAGCTCTCCATCAAACTGGGCGATGTCATCTCGGTAGATCTGAACGACTAAATCGTCTATCCAACCTTTTTTAACCCACAGCCGCCAGTCTTGCAGGTAAAAGCGATAGGCAAACTTGGCGGGATTGGGCGATAGCGAAAGCTGGCAGGTCGGACATTTAGCTTTTACACTGGCATGGAGAATTTCGACGAAGCGGCTGAGCTTATCGGCTCGCCAGCGAATCCAATCTTCGTCTGCTGGGTTGTCAGGCGGCGACTGGCCGGAATGTTCGGCCTGGTAGAGGGCGACAGTATAAGGGTCATAGCCAAATTCTACTGGCAGGCTAAAGTGATCGTCGAACTGAACGCCGTCTACTGGGTAGAGCGTGACGACTTCTTCTACCATGTCTAGCAGCAGGGTTTGGACGGCGGGATGCAAGGGATTTAACCAGACAATTTGCTCGGGCGCACCGCTATTTAACAACCGGGCTAGCCATCCTTTTTTAGGGCCTTTTGAGGGAGCTTCTGCTTCTGGGTTGAAGGTGTCTGCTGGTAGAGCTTCTGGTTTGCTGTTATCGGTGAGCGATCGCGATCCATTTTGTCGGGTGGTGAGCCAGTCGGGATGCTGCTGGGCGATCGCGGACTTTAGTGGCACCATAAAGCCGTACTCAAACCAGGGCAGAATGCGGATGTTTTGCTGATGGCTTAACGCGACCATTTCTTGTAACGGATCTTGGCCTAGATGCATCCAGTTTAGGAGTGGGGCGATCGCCCTCCCAGTCACTTTCTCCAGCGCATCGCTGTGATAGAAGGCTTTTCCCCGATTCCAAACTACCGGGTACACCGTATTGAATTGCAAGTCGGCAAGCTGATTGATAGCGCGGGGAATGCCCCACGGTGAGAACAAAACACCGCTGGCGACGTTGGTAATCCAGACGCCGCGAATTTCTACGGGCGCGTTGAGAATGCGAGGGGGTGCGGCTGAGGTTGCAGAGCTGGGTACAGAAAGACTGAACCAGAAGGACACCATCAGGCATCCAGTGACGATGAATCCGACGATAGATCGCCGTCTGAATGGTGGGGTCTTGAGTGATCGGGCGCGGGTGCGAAGGAGCCAGAGGGGAAGCCAGATGTGAGATAAACGGAGCGATCGCATAAGCGTCGGCTGGTCGGTTCGCGAGGGTCAGGTCAAAAGTGTAGCAGGCGTCACCGGGGCAAAGTCAGAAATCTAGAAACTTCTATTTTTCCAACTTTTTTGCCATTGCCAATCCGGATAGATAAGCGGCCTCAATGTTTTTCGTGAGTGGCGTAGACCCGACGCACCAGTCGCCGCCACAGATTAGCGATCGCTCAATCTCTAGCGCCGTTTTTGTGTAGCCTACATTGACAAAGGCGTAGCGCCAGCGATGAACCTGAAACCAGTCTGGCTGAGCCATCCAGGTGCTGAATTTGCGGGCGCTGGCTCGGAGCAAAACGGAGGCGGCTGGCTGTAAGTCGGTGGCGTCTATGTAGCGCTGAGCGAAGGTGCCCTGGGCGTGAATCACAATGACGGGGCCGCTGGCTTTCTGAGCTTGGCCTTCCTGAGATTGGCCCTTTTGAAACCCTGTGCGCTTGCTGCTATCTAATCCCACCCATTCGGTAGAAGTGCCTGCTTTGTCGGTTACCATCCAACCGCTCGGATCTAGCTCTCCCATGTCGTGACTGTACTGTTCGTCGTAGCCAGCCATCACGGTGAGGCTGGGCCAGTAGTCTACGGCTTTTAGCGACTGAATAGCTTGAGAAATAGTGGCGGTTGGATCGCTGAGGCTATCGGCTGCGTAGGTTTTAAGTAGGTGCGCGGCTTGTGGGGCGGGGATGGCGATCGCACATTTTTTAGCGGCGATTTTTTGACCATTTTCGCACTCGATTTGCCAACCTTCGACTGAATCTTTGACGATGGGATCGATAGCGATCGCCCGATGCTCTAGCAGCAAGTTTTGGTCGCGAACGAAGTCCTTAACAAGATACTTGCCAACGGCACTCATGCCTTCTGGCGCAGCGTAAATCGGCGTTGACTCGTCGGTTTTTATCGGCGTAATCACTTCGCGCTGAAGAATCTCATAAACGCTCACAGGCCAGGGTTGCAATACATTCGCGGCTAGCAATTCGTCTATTAAAGGCGCGAGCACGGCGGAAGATTTCCAGTAGCGCAGGCCGTGGTCGATGCGTACTTGGTGCGCCCTTCTCGTGGCGATGCGTCCGCCTAGTCCTCGAGACTTATCGAGGAGGCAGACTCGCTGCCCAGCTTGACTCAGCTCGCGAGCGCAAATGAGTCCCGATAGTCCGGCTCCAATTACAGCGACATCCCACATATTCAACCTGCCTCCTCTTATACTGGTGATAGACTTTTCCGTTTTAACTTCTGACTAGAATTAAACGGCCTCATGCAGACGCGACGGGTAAAGCGAGTGGATGAATTAAGAAGTGGCCTAGAGCTAGCAACTGATGATGAGCTACATGTGATGACTCAGTTCCTCTTTCAGCCTAAGTTCAATCCGCTAGATTATCTGTATACGCCACAGCCAGTTGATGTGAGTAAGCATAATCGCCAAGCGCAAATCTGTCTGTTAGAGCAGCGTTTTCGCTATCTGGCCGCTGATGGCCTGACGGTTTTGCAAAAGCGCACTCATCAGGTGAGCTATCGTCAAACGTTGCTACAGGTTTGCCGGTATCTCAAGGTTACGCGCTATAGCGACCTCTCGACCGCAGAGCTGGAGGCGGAGGTGTTTTTGGTGCTGTTAGAAAAAACCTGGGAGCAGATGCCACCCGCAGAGCAGCGGCTGGTAGAGAAAAGGTTGCAAAGGGCGATCGCCTGCACTAAAGAATTTGAGCAATTGCCGGGGGCGCTTCAGCAAAAGCCGACGGCGCTGCTAGCTAAAGGGGGAAGTGCGATGGCGCTGAGCGCGGTGATTAAGCCCTGGCTGCTGAAGCAAATCGCTGGGCAGATAACGGCTCAGATGGCGCGTTATCAGGTGGCTAAGCAAGTACTGGCAAAAGGAGGACTGAGTTTGGCGGCGCAGGTGCAGTCTAAGGCGGCGGTAAAGGCGGCGAGTCGAGGGGCGATCGCAGCGTCTGCTCGCTATGGTGCGATGCGGGGAGTGCTCGCTTGCGTGGGGCCTGCAATGTGGACATGGTTTTTGGCCGATTTGGGCTGGCGAGCGGTGGCGACCAACTATGGGCGGGTGATTCCGGTGGTGTTTGCGATCGCCCAAATTCGTCTAACCCGCAGCGATTGGCCAAACGATTCGGCCTGGACAACGGCCCCAGCGATTTAGGAGCGGACAATCGTGAATTCTAACTCTGGTCAGGCTGCTGATGGCCCCAAAATTTATACGACTCAGTCTACTCCTAGTTACTACACCTTGCTAGGACTGAAGCCCAATGCGTCTGTGCAAGATATTCGGCGGGCCTATCGAGACCTGAGCAAGCTGTATCACCCGGATACGACTGAGCTGGAAAGTGCGATCGCAGTCTCTAAATTTCAGGCGCTAAATGAAGCCTATGCGACGCTCAGCAGTCCAGAAAAACGGCTTACTTACGATTACAAATCTGGCTATTCGCGCATGTCGGTGATGCAGCCACTGAGCAGTCAAACCTCTCAAAAAGCTGGCCCGCACGATTGGTCTGCTAGCTCTTATTTAGATCCGACTGACCGGCCACTGTCTGCCGGGGAGATGTTTGCGCTGTTTATACTAGGTATTACGTTTATCGGCTGTCTGGTATTGGTCGTTACGATCGGTCTGACGAAGGGGGATTTGGGTGTGCCAGATTTGGAAACGCTGATGAATTCAGAGCGGGTAATGCCTGAGCGGTCGGGTGCGATCACTGCTCCATCTGAAGACCCATCGGACTTACCGCCGACTTCACAATTTCGCCCAGAGCTGCCCGAAACCCTATGGCTAGTGCCCAAAGCGCCCCAAATTTAAGGCTCTTTGCTCGTCAGCGAATCTACTTCGATTTGTTCTTTATTTTCACTACCGACCTATGACGCCTAGTTCTAAACCGCTTTACAGCCACGCCTTACCCGAGATTGAAAATTGGCTCACCGATCAAGGATGCCAGCGCAATCGGGAAGATATTAGCCAGTGGAAAGTTTCGCGTTCCGATTGGTCGGCAGAGCTTTACCTGGATGTCGATTCTATTGTGGTGGATTACGCCAGCGCCGATGGCACAGAGATTCAGCGCAGCTTTAGGTATTCGCTGAGCAGAAGTGATTTGGAGGAAGTGATTTTTGCGGGGCCGTAGCTTCGACTACGCTCAGCTACCGATGGTGCATAGGTGATGCGTTAAGAGGCGGGGCGGCAGGCGTCGTCGGTGCAGACGGGGTAGGTGGGTTGATAGGTTTCGGTGCGTTTGCCGAAGAGGTCGTAGCGGTTGTCTCGGACGTATTCGTAAGTTTTGTCTCCGGCGGATTTTGCCCCTGGCATGGCTCTATATGCTTGGACAAAAAGAGCGCCCATGGGTAGCAGATGGCCGATTTCTTCGGCGGCGGCGCTACCTTGCCAGCGTTGATCGGGGCGGTCGAGGTTGATTAGAATCATGCCTAGCTCGCAGTCTTGGGCGGTGACGCTGAAGGCGGCTAGGGTGTTTTCGTCTTGCATGGGGACGTAGGTGAAGCGATCGCCCCCGTCCAACTTCTCTAAAAGCTGAACTAGCGTGACGCAAAGATTGCAATTTCCGTCGTAAACCACTGCGTACATAAGCGTATTTCCGGTGAGGTTAAGTGAGTGAATCGTAAAAAGTTAGTTAAAAGTTAACCGTTGTTGTGTGGAATACATCCAAAAAAGTAAGAGAGTGCTTACTTAGGTGCAATTCCTTAACCTAACCTTTACTTATAAACGTTAGATTTCCGTCAAAATGCCAATGTGCCTAAGACATGTTGTGTGTTGTTGCCTTATCAAGCACAAGGAACTCACAGATGGCTAAAGCGTAACTAACGTCTCAACGGGTATTTAGGAGTGATAGGTTTCATGCAACTTAATGGCAGATTTGGGAGTCGGACGACTCGTTTGGCTTGTTCTCTTTCTATTCTAGCGCTAGCTGCTAGCTTGAGCGCTTGTGGCGGTGGCGATACAGCGGGCGGTGATACGGCAAGTGGCGATATGGCTGCAAGTGGCGAAAGCGTCTCGGGCGATATTCAAATCGACGGCTCCAGTACCGTATATCCGATTGCTGAAGCCATGGCTGAAGAATTTCAGGGTGCGAATCCAGATGCTCGCGTAACGGTGGGTGTTTCGGGTTCTGGTGGGGGCTTCAAAAAGTTCTGCGCGGGCGAAACGGATATTTCTAATGCGTCTCGGGCTATTAAGGACGAAGAAAAAGCGGCTTGTGAAGCGGCGGGTGTTGAGTTTGCCGAAGTGCCGATTGCTTACGACGGGATTACGCTCGTGACTAACACTGGCAACGATTTTGCCGAATGTCTGACTATCGAGCAGCTCAACACCATTTGGTCACCCGATTCAGAAGGGACGGTTACCAACTGGAATCAGGTCGATCCTAGCTTCCCTGACCGGCCGCTAGAACTGTATGGCCCTGGTCCGGACTCGGGTACGTTCGACTACTTTACAGAGGAAGTCAATGGCGAAGAAGGTGCCAGCCGAGGCGACTACACCGCGAGTGAAGATGATAACGTCATCGTCACGGGTGTAGAATCTTCTGCGGGTAGCTTGGGTTACTTTGGGTATGCCTATTACGAAGAGAACCAGGGTGCGCTCAAGGCATTAGAAGTTGAGAACGAAGATGGCACTTGCGTTGCGCCTTCTGCTGAGACGATTGCCGACGGTTCTTACAACCCTATGTCGCGGCCTTTGTTTATCTACGTCAAGAAGGAGGCTTACGAAACCAAGCCTCAGGTTAAGGCGTTTGTGGACTATCAGCTCGCCGCAGAAAACGGCGCGTTGGTGAAGGAAGCGGGTTACATTACGCTGCCAGATGCTGACCTAGCGGAGTCTAGATCGAAGGTTGAAAGCCTGTAAGAGCTTCGTTTTATTGAGTCTCGATTAGATTTGCGGGACTAGACACAAGCTAGTCTCGCCTGCTGGCGAGAAAGTGTTTACTTAAGCCTTACCGTTAATCATTATTTTTTTGAGGGTTTGAAATGACTGCTGAGGCTCCTTTTGATATCGCAACGGGTGAATGGCGACCGCAGCGGGGGCGCGCCAAGCTAATTCAGCTTATTATCAAAATTATCTGCGGGTCATTCGCCGCGATTTCTATCGTCACAACGTTGGGAATTGTGGGGACGTTGGTTTTTGAGGCGATCGCCTTTCTCCAAGAAATCCCGCTCTCTCAGTTCCTCACCGATGCCAAGTGGACGCCACTCTTTGCCAGTAAGGAGTTCGGCATCTTTGTATTGGTCAGCGCCACGATCATGATTTCGGTCATCTCCATCTTGGTAGCTCTACCGTTGGGCCTGCTCTCGGCGATTTGCCTAAGCGAGTACGCCACGCCCAAAGTCCGACGTATTTTGAAGCCCCTTCTAGAGATTCTGGCAGGCGTTCCGACTGTCGTGTATGGCTACTTTGCCCTGCTGACCGTAACGCCTCTTCTGCAAACTTTTCTGCCCGGACTTCAAGGCTTTAACGCACTGAGCGCTGGGCTAGTCCTGGGCGTGATGATTACACCGTTGGTGGCGTCGCTCAGTGAAGATGCGCTTTACTCGGTGCCCCGCAGCCTGAAGGATGGGGCGTATGCGCTGGGAGCCACGAAGCGTGAAGCGGTGACCTCGGTGATTTTGCCTGCGGCCCTTTCTGGCATTGTGGCCTCGCTGATTTTGGCGGTTTCTCGGGCGATTGGTGAAACCATGATTGTGACGCTGGCGGCAGGTGCGAACCCTACTTTGGGATTCAATCCTTTTGTGCCCGTGATGACGATGACTGCCTTCATTGTGCAGGTGACTGCGGGCGACGCGCCTCACGGCACCATCGAGTACAAAACCATTTATGCCGTGGGCATGACGCTGTTCTTGCTGACGCTGGCGCTCAATGTCTTTAGCTTCTGGTTTGTCCGCCGCTTCCGTGAAAAATATGAATAGCGCAAAGATTTTTAAGACAGATGCAAACTGATTGGACGACAAAGGTTTTGTGATGGACTCGAGAATTTCTTCTAGGCCCGCTGAGAGGGATATAAGCAAAAGCGAATTTAAGGGCAATCTCTCAACCCGCTATACGCTAGATCGCGCTTTTGAGATCGCGGCTTGGGCGGCGACCGGGATCGCCGTGCTTATTCTGGCGTGGTTACTGCTCACCATTTTGATTGACGGGCTGAGTACGCTCAACTGGAACTTTGTCACTAGCTACCCTTCCCGGAATGCGGAAAACGCTGGCGTGGTGGCGGCTTTGCTAGGTACAGCATGGCTGATGGTTTTGGTAGCGGCTTTTACATTCCCGGTGGGCATAGGTGCGGCTATTTATTTAGAAGAGTTTTCCAACGATAATTGGTTTACGCGCTTAGTCGAAATCAATATCAGCAACTTGGCAGGCGTTCCCTCTATTATTTATGGTTTGCTAGGACTGGCGGTTTTTGTGCGCGTGTTCGAGCCGATTACGGGGGGACGCAGCGTTCTTTCGGGTAGTTTGACGCTGTCGCTGCTGATTTTGCCGGTAATTATTGTGGCGACACGAGAAGCGCTACGAGCAGTGCCAAACAGTCTGCGACTCGCGGGCTACGCGTTGGGTGCGACCCGTTGGCAGGTGGTTTGGAGCCACGTGCTGCCGCAAGCGATGCCAGGAATTCTAACGGGCGTTATTCTGGCGCTTTCTAGAGCGATTGGCGAAACGGCTCCACTGATTGCAGTTGGGGCAGCGGTGTTTATTTCCTTTGCGCCGGAGGGATTGCAGAGTCAGTTCACGGCTATGCCGATTCAAATTTACAACTGGGTGGGCCGTCCGCAGGAGGAGTTTCACCATATTGCGGCTTCGGGCATCATCGTGCTGATGAGCATGTTGCTGTTTATGAATGCGATCGCCATCTACCTCCGCAACCGCTTTCAAAAAGAAGTTTAAAGCTTTTCTCCCTCGTCTCAGGCTACACCTGTCTTAGTTTTTCCGGTCAACTCCTTATCTTCTCTTACGGTCTTTTATCATGGTTTCTGTTCCCAACACCACTTCTAGTGCGGTCATGACCAAGAATGCTTTTCAAGTTGAAAAGGTCTCGGTTTCCTACGGCAGCAATCTAGCTGTCAAAGACGTTTATCTGGACATTCCCGAGCATCAGGTTGTTGCTTTTATCGGGCCATCGGGCTGCGGTAAGAGTACGATTTTGCGCTGCTTCAATCGCATGAATGACCTGATTCCGAGTGCCAGAGTTGAAGGCAACATTACCTTTAATGGCGAAAGCATTACGGGTAAAAAGGTAGACCCGGTTGAGCTACGTCGTCGAGTGGGCATGGTGTTTCAAAAGCCCAACCCGTTTCCCAAGTCGATTTACGACAACATTACGTTTGGGGCGAGAATCAACGGCTACCAGGGCAACATGGACGAGCTAGTTGAGAAGTCTTTACGCGGCGCGGCGCTGTGGGATGAGGTGAAGGACAAGCTCAAGGACAGCGGCTTAGGGCTTTCGGGCGGTCAGCAGCAGCGGCTTTGTATTGCGAGAGCGATCGCCATCGAACCCGAAGTCATCTTAATGGACGAGCCTTGCTCCGCACTAGACCCCATTTCTACGCTCAAAGTAGAAGAGCTAATGCACGAGCTAAAAGATCGCTACACCATCATCATCGTGACGCACAACATGCAACAGGCGTCTCGCGTTTCAGATCGCACCGCGTTCTTTAATGCCATTGAGACGGATCAAGGCGGCAAGATGGGCTATTTAGTAGAGTACGACAAGACTCAAAACATCTTCAGCAATCCGAAAGAAGAATACACCCGCGATTATGTCTCTGGGCGCTTCGGTTAGACCAAATTCCCTTTTAGATTGTCCAATTTCAGATAACCAAAGCCACTGTACAGATATCACTTGCGGTGGCTTTGTCGTTGAGCTAATGCCTATCCACCTACTGTCAAAACTTCCTCAGCCGTTAATCTGAAACTGGGAAAGACGTTAGAGACAATGGATTGGTTGTCTTGGAGTAACTTAATCTCGTATTCTCCATCTATCAGCGTACAGACAGAAAGTGTCGGTTTCTTAGGCTTGCCGATGTGTCTAACGCCTCCTAGTCCGGCGCAGTCTACAATCCAATATTCTGAGATTCCCAAGGCTGCATAATCTTCGAGCTTTCGAGCATAGTCATTCTGCCAGTTGCTGCTTACGACTTCTGCTACGAACTTAATCGAACTGCCTAGCGTCAAGATGGACTGTTCGGGCCAAATTGGTTCTTTAGCCAGTTCTGTTCGATCAACTACTGCAACGTCAGGTCGAAACGCGGTCATCCCCATCGTGGCAATGCTATTAGAAGGGCGGAGTAGCCCCCTTTGTAAGACAAACCAGGGTAAGTTTGCGGTGTCTATCTGAACGCAAGCTTTTGTAGTGATGAAGGCCACCACTTCCTCATGCTGGCCGGTTGGCTCCAAGTCGAACACCTCTCCGTCAATGAGTTCGTAGCGGTTGTTGTCACCATAGCGGGCTAAAAAATCATCAACGCTTAAGGGTTTAAGCGGTACGAGTCGGTCAGTTGCTAGCGTCATCGGTTCACTTCAACCCTAGTGCTGCCATTACAGCTTACCAAATGAGCCTCTTAGCGCTGTAGAAACAAAAATCCAGCTTGCATTGCGCCAATGGCAAATCCTAGAATTCCACCCAAGTTCACGATCGCCTGCAATTCACTTTTCACAATGGTTTGAATGGCACCCTCTAGCTCCTTGGGAGAAGTCGCATTTACCCGGTCAATAATGACCTGATCGATATTGAGGATAGGAATGACCTGTACGATGATGTTTTCCATATCGCGCTCCAAGTAACGCTCTAAAATGAGCGCGAGTTCCTGGCTCACCATGCCCAAAGATTCCGTCATCACTGGCGAAGATTGCAATCGTCCGAGTAGCTGACTCGCTAGCTTTTCCCAGTTTATCGACTCGCTCAGTTTCTCTAGTAAGGTGCCCCCATTCTCTTTTAGATAGGTCTTAATCGTTTGTTTCAGCGTCCGCCTAAGCTGCCGTACGGTAGAAACGGGAAGCTCCTGTAAAGAAAATTTCTGAAGCCATTTTTGTAAGCGCACCTTGATGCCTAAGGCTGCTGTCAGCTCTGCGATGCGAGCATTACTTTTTATGGGTTCTTCGGCGCAGACGTTGCGCAGCCTAGTGAGGGCGTTGCGGACGCCAAAGATGTTGGCGACGACCCAGTAGGTGCCGCTAGTTTTAGAGCGCAGCGTTTCGTCAATTACCTGAATGTTGTAGTCGGTGAGAAAATCTACTAGTAACTGTCGTACTCTGTCGGGGGGCAGTATGCCATTGACTACCCAGTCCGAGATTTGTGCGGCTTGCTCGTCGTTGAGCTGGAAGTCGAGCAGAACCTGATCGAAAATTTGGTTGATCTGGGCTTCTAAAAAGTCGTCGCGCCGAGACCAGACGCGCAGCAGCCGGGGTAAGGACTGACCGATGATGTCTTGCAGAATATTGCCGAGGATCTGGGCGGTGCGGGCCTGACCGCTGCCCTGCATTTGCTCTAAAGCGAGCTGCAATAGCCAGAGAATAGCTTTCTCGGTGCGTTCGGTTTCTAGCAGGCGGCGGGCTAGGCGCTGCATTTCTTCGGGGGTGAGGAGCGATCGCATCATCACATCCGCAACCTTAGTCGCTAGCCGCTGCTGGTTGCTCGGAATGAGTCCTGGCGTAAACGGAATGCGTCTGCCCAAAAAATATCTCGGCTGATAAGGCCGAAACAGCATTTTAATGGCGATGGCATTGGTGAAATAGCCAATGACGCCGCCTAGTACCGGCGGCAATAAGACTATCCACAGATTTGACGCACTCATAAACGGTTGCTCTAGCCCCTAATCTGGCTCTCGGTCTGGCCCTTAGTCGCCACTAACACGCCCATCATGCCACCCGCAATGGGGTAGTGAATCGCCTCGGTGAATCCGGCTGCTTTTGCCAGATCTACTTGCCGCGATCCCGATGGAAAGCGATCTACGCTAGGGCTAATGTAAGCATACTCCTCGCTTAGTCCAAACCGCTCTGCCGTGGGCACGACGATGTTGGCTAAGTACCACTGCTGAAACTGTCGTACGAGTGGATTAGTAGGGGTGTGAAAATCTAGAATGGCCACTTTTGCACCCGGTTTGACAACCCGGTGTAGTTCGCTTAGCCCCTGCGGAATATCGGTGAGGTTGCGCAGTCCGTAGGCCATGGTGACGGCATCGAATTCGCTGTTCTCGAAGGGTAGATCGAGGGCGTCGGATTCTATCCAACTAAGTCTAGCTTGGAGATGGGGGTTTCTTTGTGCGGCGATCGCCAACTGCTCTACTGCAAAGTCTGCGCCGATCACCTGTCCGGTTTCGCCTACCTGACGAGCCAGCAGCAGCGCCAGATCGCCACTGCCACAGCACAAGTCCAGAGCGTGATCGCCTGCTTCAGCACCGCTCCAGCGCACGGCCATTTGCTTCCATACCCGATGCAAACCTAGGCTCAAATCCTGATTGAGCTGATCGTACTGAGGGGCAATCCGGTCGAAGAGCTGACGAATGCGGTCGGCTTCTGGCTGAACGGGCGAGGCGAGGGGCTGGTCAGCTATCTGATTAGCCATCTAGTGATAAGAGCCTGAGGGTGAGGCTTGGCGAACTACCGAACCATCATGACACAGCTTATTGCGCGGTGGCTTTCAGGCAGAGGGCTATTTGGGGGCTAATTAAACCAACTAAGCTAACCACATCGCCTACGGTTGCATAGGCTCGGTTCCACTGTAAGGAGAGGGAGGCTAGCGTTTCGCCCTGGTAGACGATGGGGGTGGCTACATGGCATTCGGTGCCGTTGGCGTAGAGGGCATCAGTGGCGATCTTTACTGTAGATTGAATGCTGACGGCGGACTGTGCGGTTTGAGTGGCGATCGCTTCCTTCACCAATTCGTTTTGAGCGATCGCACCCACATCTACGCTGCCATAGCAACCCGCTAACCCAGCCATCATCACGCCACAGCCATCTGCACCCAAAATCTGACCGAATCCATTGGCTAAAAACGTTAGCACTTCTTCTAGCGACATAGACTGTGCCGCTATTTGGCCGACGGTCACCATCAGCTTCGTTTGCTTTTCGGCTACGTGCAGCGCCTCATTCTGCTGCTTAATCAGATCGTAAGTTTCAGAGGCCCTGTCAACAACAGTTTTCAGCTCTTCAGGGTCCCAAGGCTTAGTAATGTAGCGATACACCTGGCCAGCATTAATCGCATCCACCAAATCTTCTACATCGGTAAAGCCCGTCAAGATGATGCGTACCGTATCTGGAAACTCAGGGACAGTCTTGCTCAAAAACTCAGTCCCTTTCATTTCGGGCATCCGCTGGTCGGAGATAATGACCGCCACTTCGCCTTCTTCTGCCAGCACTTTCAGCGCCGCTGTACCGCTCTCTGCTCGAAGTACCTTAAAACTACGGCGAAATGTACGATACAACAGATCCAAATTGTCAGGTTCGTCATCGACAACCAGCATCAGAGGCTTCTTAGACAGAGTATGACTAGCGATGGTTAGCGGACTAATAGCGCTCATAGGATTCGCTTCTTGAGATAGCAAGGTGATATACAGGCAAAGGATCAGGCAGCGATTCGACCGCGCTTTCAGAATTGTGAATTTATGATTTTGAACGCACGGTTAGTTAGCTGCTTGTCTCTCAGTAAACCCAGCAATACATCAAAAATAACCTTGGTAACTACGTATGCAAGCTGTATAAAACTAGACTTAAAATCCGCTTGAAAGTCAGCAAATTTGACCGCAGGCTAGGATTAGCTTTCTATTTGAAGTAACTCTATGGTGTTGCCGTCAGGGTCTTTGACAAAGAGGGCAGCTCGCCCCGAAGAACTCATTTGAAAGGGCACTTGCTGCTCTGTTAAATTGAGCTTTACCTGGTCTAAGTCGTCGATGGCAAATGTTATATGAGGATGCCGTCCCCATTTGGTTTCTCGGACTGGATTCACGGCCCAGTCGCTCACAATTAGATGTAGCTGAAAGTCACCGATTTGATACCAAGAGCCGGGAAAGGTTAGCTGCCGATCTACTTTTTTTAGTCCGACTACTCGGGAGTAAAAGTCTTCTGCCTTCTCTAAGTCGCTCACTTGCAGGGCTACGTGCAGCGGGTACAGAATATTTGCCATAGGGGTTGCCGACTTCTTTTGTTAGTTTTTTCGTGGGGCGATCGCTTTCCCATCATCACGTTCACTCTATTATTTAGTGAGTTTGCCAGCGGGTTCAACCCCTAGACTTGTCAATGAAAGTTTTTCTCCTTATCAGTGGACTTCTCGGAGCCTTAATGGTGGTCGAGATGACGCTCAGAGTGGGCTTCGGCTTTGGTCATCCACCGCTCTACATAGGCGATGATCGCATTGGCTACTTGCTTGCGCCCAATCAAAAGGTGAGGCGCTTTGGCAATCGTATTGAGATTAATGAGTATTCCATGCGGGCAGAGGCGATCGCTGTCAAACTCCCCACGACCCTACGTCTTTTCCTACTAGGAGACTCCCTCGCCAACGGCGGCTGGTGGACCGATCAAAAAGACGTGCTCTCTTACAGAATTGCGCACTATCTGCAACCTAATCTACCTGCCCCCTACCAAATGATAGAAGCGCTCAATGCCTCGGCGAACTCTTGGGGGCCGCGCAATGAGCTGGCCTATTTAGATCGCTATGGCCTGTTTGACTCGACTATTTTGCTGCTGCTGCTGAATACGGATGATTTATTTGGGACACCGCCGACGCCTTTGCAAGTGGGGCGCGATCGCAGCTACCCAGCCCAAAAGCCATTTTCGGCTATTTCCGAAGTGCTGAGCCGCTATCTCCAGAAAAATCAGCCGATTCCAGGACTTAAGGATATTCAAAATGAAGGGGGCGATCGCGTGGGTAAAAATCTCACGGCTATCGACGGGATTCGTCAAAAGGCGATGGACAATGGCAGTCAGTTTATTTTGGTTTTGTCGCCGCTCAAGCGAGAAATTCCAGGCCCTAGAGATTACGAGCTGGTGGCTCGTCAGCGGTTAAAAGACTGGGCCACAGATGCCGACGTGCCTTACCTCGATTTGTTGAAAACTTATCAAACGCATCTGCCCCACGCTGATGAGCTTTATCGAGATCATATTCACTTGAGTCCGCTGGGGAATGAGCTGGTTGGGGAGGCGATCGCTGATGTTATCCTTACTCTCCAGCAAAATTCAAAGTGAAAATTCGCAGTGAAGATCCAGGTTTAACGCTACCCTGATTCATCATCCCAAAGCCGACGCCATCGTCATCGGCCCCAATGCCAATCGCAGCTCATCTTGAGACTTCCAAGCCTGTCCATCTAAGGCCATTTGCTCAATCACACTGGCCAACCGCAGTGCCTTCAGCGCTTGCTCGCCGCCGACAGAGGGCTGATCGCCACCGCGTACGCAGTGTACAAAATGCTCTAGCTCGGCGTGCAGCGGTTCTGTATTACTGGTGTACACCTGCTCGATCAGTCCATCTTGCCGGTAAAGCACTTGGCCATAGTCTGTCGAACAGTTTTCTGTGGTTTGCCGATGAATGGCTATTTTGTTGTTGAGAAAATCGGCTTCTGTTAAGGAATTGCGACAGTGGGCCGAAATCGTTCTAATTTTTCGATGCGTCACCTTACTAGCCGTAACGGTGGCTACCACCCCATTTGCAAACCCCAGCGTAGCGGTCACATAGTCTAGATAAGGAGAATTATCTCCCCGGCTGCCATTTGCCGTTAGCTTGGTCACGGGCGCACCTGCAAGCTCCAAAATTAGGTCAATATCGTGAATCATCAAGTCCAGTACGACTGACACATCATTGGCCCGTTTGGAATAGGGGCTCATCCGCCGAGCCTCTAGTGCTAGCACGTCCTCCGTCTTTAGCACGTTGTGCAATTCCTTGAAGGCCGGATTAAATCGCTCAATATGGCCAACCTGTAGGATGCAGTCAAAGTCTGCCGCCGCGTTTACCAACGACTCGGCCTCGGCGATACTGGCGGCAATGGGCTTTTCTATGAGTACATGGACGCCCGCTTTTAGGCATGCCATCCCGACGGCATGATGTAGCCGGGTGGGGACGGCCACACAAACGGCATCTACCTGCTTTAGCAGCTCTGTGTAGTCTTCAAAATAGTGAACTTTGTACTTGCTAGCGGTTTCGATGCCTAGCTCTACGTTCACATCGGCTAGACCGACCAAATGAACATCTTTTAGCCTGGAAAGGACCCGTGCATGGTGCTGACCCATGTTGCCAATGCCAATAACGCCCACTTTCACAGGCTCTAGTGAGCTTCGCCCACGCGCCCTGGTACTGGACAGCGGTGCGTTCTTCTCTAATGGTAAAGATTCGCTCTGCACAGGTCTCATTTACACCTCGTAAAAATAGAAAAACGTTCTGAGCCACAGCGCTCGGCGGATCTTTACCGATTCTGAGGATACGTAAACACTACTACACAAACCCTGGGAAATAGGGTTCAAGTTCGGCTGTATCAGTTGTAGTAGCTAGATAATTGGCTTCACTAGGTGGCACGTACATATCTAATACAGCGATCGCTCCACCTTTACTCTCTTTTCTTTTACAAAAAATGGCGGTTTCAGCTAACCACCTTTAGGACTGTCTACTGCTCTGATTCGGCTCTCTTGACTCTAGCTGCTTCATTTATTTTTAGCTGCGCGACTGATAGCGCTGCGTGCCCTTGCGGTTTCGCAGTCTTGGCTTATCCGCTGCTTTTCTGACTGCCGCTGGTGCAAACGCATTCGCTACTTTCAACGTCTGTAGCGGACTATGAATTTGAATTTTGCCTAGCCTTGGCCCTTCTGCGGCGACGACCGTAAACTCCAGGTCTCGGTAGGTAAGCTGTTCGTCTACCTGGGGGATCTTTTGCATTTCAAAGATAATGAATCCGCCGAGCGTTAAATAGTCGTCGCTAGCGGGTAGCGTGATGCCTAGCCGTTCGTTGACATCTTCCAAGTCGGTTTGCGCTGGGAAGATAACGGTATGGCTGTCTCTTTGAACAATCTGCACCTCTGGAGAGGTGTTGCTCACATCGCCTAAGATCTCGGCAGTGAGGTCTCTAAAGGTAACCAGACCCGCCGTGCCGCCGTACTCGTCCATCACAATCACCATTTCTCTGGCCGACTGCCGCATTTGAGTGAGCAATTCATTGAGTGGGAGCGTCTTGGGGACGACTCTAGCAGGCCGCAGCCATGAAACGACCGGCGTTGTAGGGCCTAATTCTCCTTGCGAAAGTGGCACCGCCAGATCATTAAAGTTAAGGATGCCTAAAATATTGTCTAGGGACTCTCCGGTGACCGGATAGCGAGAATGTCCTGAGCGCACGATTTCATCTAAGAGATCTTGAAATGTGGCTTCCTGGGTGATGGCGGCAATGTTAGTTCGAGGCACCATCACTTCTTCGACGGTGGTGCCCCGAAATTCAAAGACATTGCTCAAAATTTCCCGTTCTGCTTTCTCCAGATCAGGAATTTCGGTCGCGGTAGTAATTAATAGCCTGAGTTCTTCGGGGGTAACTCGGCCATAGTGACCGGGAGCGGCTTCTTTTACGCCTACGAGCGACAGCAGTATCCGAGTCGATTGATTGAGCAGCCAGATGAAAGGACTGAGCATCTTGGCAATGGTGAGGCTGGGGGGGCCTAATACGCGGGCAATTTTTTCGGGGTAGATCAGGGCAAATGACTTGGGGCAAAGCTCTCCAAGTACGATTTGAAAATAGGCTAACAGCAGAAACGCAACGGGTAACGATATGGAGTGCGAAAGAAACATGCTGGTCTCAGCGGAGACAGGCAGTAGCCCTAGCCAATGCTTGATCAGGGCGGCCATGG
The DNA here is from genome assembly GCA_003242035.1 of Nodosilinea foveolarum. Taxonomy (GTDB): domain Bacteria; phylum Cyanobacteriota; class Cyanobacteriia; order Phormidesmidales; family Phormidesmidaceae; genus Phormidesmis; species Phormidesmis foveolarum. The sequence continues at coordinate 23,708 of QBMC01000001.1, forward strand.
TGTGTTCGCCAATCCAACCGAGGGCAAGGCTAGAGAGGGTGATGCCGAGCTGCGTGGTAGAAAGTAGGCTGCCGAGCTGACGCTGAAGTTTTTGGACGGTGCGGGCCTGCATGTCGCCATCGGCCACTAGCTGATTGATGCGCGATCGCCGAACCGAGACAATCGAAAATTCCACCGTCACAAAAAAGGCATTCAGCACAATGAGCGCGACTACCGACAGCAGCCGCGTTGCAATATCTGACCAGGTGAGCGTTACTGAAGTTGTTTGCAGCAGCAACGGATAGGGCAACTCAGCGGTAAATAAAAACGATAGCAAAGCAGGCGAAACCATAGGGCTGCAATGGCAATCTATCGACGAAAAAGGCGTGAAGGAGACGGCGACAAGGGGTTAGTTTCCTCCGTCGTTGATGCGAGCTTCTACAGCTTCAATAATCTTGGTTTCATCTAGCAAGACGAGTTGTTTGTGCGACTCGCCGCTGCGGTTAGCTGCTGCCGCATTCGAAGGCCGAGTCTCAGGCTGACGGACGCCGGTCAGGGCCTGTCTACCCAGTGCGTATCCCCAGGAAGAACTCACAATTCCCGCGCCAAACATCAGCGTTAGTAGGATCAGCGTGAAAGCAACGGCTGGGTTAATTCTCATAGGAGCGAGGCGGCAACATTAACAGAAGGGGTCGTCTTGGGAGTCTACCCGATATATGCCTAACTTAGCGCGACTTGCCACCTTTTTTCTCTGGCCTTTTCTCAATTTTCTCATCGGATCGTAGTCAATCGCCGCAAAACAATGTTAAAAGAGAGTGCTTGCACTTTGACGATGTACGAGTTTTTGTACGTTCTCACCATTTTCCCAGGGTTGGCCGAGCGGATTAGGCAGCGAACTCATAATTCGCCCCAGGCAGGTTCAACTCCTGCACCCTGGACTTTTTTCCAAGTTAGAAGCTGCTTTAGTTGAGCAAACGTCAGGTAGACAAAAGGGGAGGCGATCAGTGCGATCGCCTCCCCTTTCGTGCATCTTCATCAAAATTCAGTGACTTATCGACGAGGCAACGGCTCAAAGTTCAGCTCGCTGCCGACAACTCGACTGTTGAATTGAGAAGCCGGTAATAGCTGAACGGAAGTTGTATAGGGATTGGGCAAGTCTGGCACTCTTACGGTAGGAGTACTTTGCGTCTGTAGTATCAGCAGCTCTTGATAGGCTCCTGAAGTTGCGGCGGCATCCCGATTGACTCTTTGGTCGGCAAATCCGCCCAGGCCCGTGATGAAGTTAAACTGGCTTAAGCTAGTGCGGTGCTTGTAATAGTCTCCAGAACGACGCTCGGTGATGCCTTCTAGGGTGTCTAGTAAGGGTTCTGTTTCTTGGGCGCTCACGATAGGCGAGATCGCTCCCAAAACGGTCAGTGCACTGACTAATGCCAAGGTGCTACTAGCCATATCCCTAATTCCAATCATCATCACAGTTACTTCTCCCCAAAAGGCACATACGAATATTCTCTTACAAGGTTACCCGGCTAGAAGATTAATCTTGGCACCCCATACACTAATCAAGCACTTTGAATATATGCTGATGCAGCGCTCACTCTGGATGCCGATATGCCTACTTCCGCTCTTGCTTTGACTGATTTACCAACTGCTAATCTCGATAATTTACGTCAGGCTTTATTAGACCTGCTGTGCGAGGTGGCGTACAAGGAAGGCGACTTTACGCTGTCGTCTGGGAAAAAAAGCGACTATTACATCAACGGTAAGCAGGTGACTTTGCACGCAGAAGGTGGCTTGATGGTGGCCAGGTTGCTGCTGAATATGCTGCCTGCGGGAACGGTGGGAGTCGGTGGGCTAACTTTGGGTGCCGATCCGATGGTGAGTGCGATTAGCGTTGTGGGTGCTTATGAAAATCAGCCGGTGACGCCGCTGATTATTCGTAAGGAAGCTAAGGGGCATGGAACGAGGGCCTATATTGAAGGGCCAACGCTGCCGGAAGGAAGTGTGATCGCTATCATCGAAGATGTAGTGACAACGGGAGCCTCTGCGCTCAAAGCCGTAGAGAGACTGCGCGACGCGGGCTATGTCGTGAATGATATTTTTGCGCTGGTTGATCGGCAGCAAGGCGGCGAGGAACTCTATGCAAAAGAGGGTCTGAACTTTAAGCCAATATTTACGATCGAAGAAGTGAAAACAAACTGGCGCGCTCAAAATTAGGTCTCGAATATTACTGAGCTGTTGAGAGAAAAGGCTTTCTCCCAACAGCTATCTATCACTTACTGCGCTGCTGCGGTGACTTTCACAGTCTGCATTGCTTCAGCCAAGCTACGCACGACGGCAACCATCGCCAGCGGATCGTTCAGCCTGTGTACCGCCGACCCGACGCCAACCCCAGCGGCACCAGCGGCTAAAGCCATAGGAGCCGTGACATCAGAAATGCCGGACGCGCAGAGTACAGGCACCGAAACCGCATGTGAGATGGCGTGGGCGGCGGCTAGTGTGGGAGATGCTTTTTCAATTAGGCCCAAAATGCCGCTGTGTACGGGCGCGCTGCTGGTGCCGCCTTCGGTTTGAATAATGTTGGCCCCGGCGACTACGAGGTCTTCAGCGAGCTGTACTTGAGCGTCTAGCGTCAGAATGTGAGGGACGGTGACGGATAGTAGGATGTTGGGGAGGAGCGATCGCGTTTCTTTAGTCAATGCCAAGACTTCTGCGGCTTCAAACCGTCGTCCTTCGGCATAGAAGGCGTCGAAATTGCCAATTTCAATCAAGTCAGCGCCTGCTTCTACGGCAGACACAAACTTTTCTGGCTCGACGGCTGATACGCAAATAGGTAGGTCAACCAACCCTTTAACCATGCGGACAAGATCGGCATCGGCAGCGATATCTACAAAAGTCGCGCCGCCTGCTTGAGCTGCTTTTACAACGTCTGCAACATTCTGCGGATTGTAGTTAGTGAGGCCGCTGATGATTTTGAGCGCTGTCCGGTGGTCTAAGGCTCGCTGGAAATCGATCCACTGATTCGAAGTAGTCATGAAATTTCTCTAAATATGTCGGAAGTGTGAGCTAGATAAGCCTCACGCTGCTAGAGATTATAGTGCCAGAGATTTGAGGGCAGCGTAGCGGCTGCGACGGGAATTGAAGCAGGTCTTAACCTTGCAATCATTATGAATTCAGGGTACGCTTGACAACTGCGAAGTAAAAACAAAGCAAACTTATATCATGCCTAAGCTAAAAACCCGCCGCGCTGCCGCTAAACGGTTTCGCCGCAGTGGAAGTGGTAAAATTATGCGCCGCAAAGCGTTCAAAAACCACCTTCTAGAGCATAAGTCTCAGGACAAAAAGCGCAAGTTTTCGAAAATTGCCACTGTGCATGAAAGCGATGTGCCTAACGTAGAATTGATGCTGCCTTATTTGTAAACGCCTGCTGAATTGAATGCCTACGGGCATCTGCAAGCGCTCATCTCTCAATATCTGGCCTCAGCGGATTCGTCTCACTAGTTGCGACTGCAAGCTACTGGGGCGCCCAACAAGATTCAACAAGGAAAATTAAAAAATGGCTCGTGTTAAGCGCGGTAATGTAGCTCGCAAACGCCGCAAGAAAGTTCTTAAGCTCGCTAAAGGTTTTAGAGGATCGCACTCTAAGCTGTTTCGGACGGCTAATCAGCAGGTGATGAAGGCGTTGCGCAATGCCTATCGCGATCGCCGTCGTAAAAAGCGTGATTTCCGTCGCCTGTGGATTGCTCGAATTAACGCAGCGGCTCGTCTCAACGGCACTACCTACAGCCGTTTGATCGGGGATCTAAAGACCGCAGATATTCAGATTAACCGCAAGATGCTGGCACAGTTGGCGGTGCTGAGTCCTGCCTCCTTTACTAAGGTTGTGGAATCTGCGAGCAGCAAGTAAAGCTAGATTAGGGCTTGAAAAGGCAATGACAAGGCTCAAATCATTTAAGAATTTGAGTTTGATATTGGGGGCGCACTTAGTGTTGTCCCCAATTTTTGTGTTTGCAGGCGGGATGTTGGGAGTTTCTGAGGCGGCTGCGGTTGAGCTGTTAGAGATACGCGATCGCGGCTACATTACTATTGGCGTTAAAGACAATCGAGCGCCGCTGAGCTTTTTGGATGACAGTGGGGATTACACTGGCTACGAAATAGAGATTGCTCGGCGACTGGCTAAGGAACTACTGGGCGATGAGGCGGCTGTGCAGTTTGTGCCCGTGCAAAATATTGAGCGGCTAGATGCGGTGATCTCAGAACGGGTGGATATTGCGATCGCCAATATCACACTAACGGAACCCCGCCGCCGCCTCGTAGATTTTAGCTATCCCTATTATTTAGATGGCACTGCCTTTATTACCCAGCAGCCAAATATTACTGATTTAAAAGATCTACGCCTTGGCAGAATCGCCTTGCTGGATCGCTCTAGCAGTGTGGCGCACGTTCGCTATATTTTGCCAGGTGCTCGACTGATTGGCGTTGGCTCTTATGCAGAAGGTCAGGCGCTATTAGCCAGTGGAGAAGCGGATGCTTTTGCAGGCGATGCTTCAGTGCTAACGGGTTGGATTCAGACTTCGCCTGCTTTGAGTGAGTACCGGCTATTGCCTAATCTTTTGTCTGCCGATCCTTTGGCGATCGCCATTCCAAAAGGCATTCGCCACGACGAGCTAAGAACAGAAATTAATGCGGCGCTGCGGCGCTGGTATCAGGAAGGCTGGCTGCAAGATCGAGCTGATTATTGGGGTTTACCGGCGGGGGTTAGTCAGTTTGTGAATTTGTCGCCCTCAGGGGATATTCCGGTATTGAATGGCGAAGAAGAACGCTGAAGAATTAAGACAGCTCTCGTTGAATCGGGCGATCGCCGATGGCAATGCTATAAAATGCCAAGGAAGTAAAAACATTTGATTTAACCGCTGAGTATCCCTATGGAAAATGGCAACTACCTAGTTGTTTATTTGAGTATTTTGCTGGCGCTCCTTAGCGTAGCGACCTTTTTTGTGGTTCGTCAGGTATTGGTCACTCGTAGAGTAGAGACGACGCTCTCTGATCTTCAGCAAAAGCTGTCTAGTACTCAGGGGACGGCACTGGACTACTACGAAATCGGCAGCATTCTGCTAGATAAGAAGCTATATGTTCAAGCCTCTGTATACCTGAAGCAAGCGCTGAAACAGTTGAGCGAGGAAGAGGCTGAGAATGCCGTTTTAATTCATAATGCGCTGGGCTATGCTTACTTTGCGCAGGAGCAGTTTGATTTGGCTATGCGAGAATATAAAGAGGCGCTGGAGCTTCGTCCTGACTATGTGACGGCGCTGAACAATTTGGCCAATGCTTACGAGCGTAAGCAGATGATCCCGCAGGCATTGGAGACTTATGAAAAGTCCTTGGCTACTGAGCCTGACAATGAAACGGCGAAGCGTAGAGCGGCTTCTTTGCGTAAGCGTGTGGCTTAGAGTTTGGTGGCGCGTTTAGACTCCGTTAAGGTAGCTGCGCTCAGGCAGAACTGGCTAACGTTGCTGAAGCGTCACCCGGCGATCGCAATCATCCGTGCGGCTGACGTACAAACAGGTCTATTAATGGCCAAAGCTGCTGCATCAGGCGGATTTGAGCTGATTGAGGTGGCCTGGAATCACAATGCTGACCCGCCGCAAATGATGGCGAAAATTCAGCAAGCCCTGCCCGATTGCACGGTGGGAGCTGGCACCCTTTTAGATGAGGGTGATTTGATGAGCGCGATCGCCTCGGGCGCTAAGTTTTGCTTTACGCCGCATACCGATAGTGTGTTGATTGAAGCGGCGATCGCGCAGAATATTCCTCTTATAGCCGGTGCGATGACGCCAACCGAGATTTTAAAAGCTTGGCGAAGTGGGGCGGCGAGCATAAAGGTTTTTCCGATTTCAACGCTAGGAAATGCGGCTTATATTCGGAGTCTGCGAGGCCCGCTGAATTCGATTCCGTTGATTCCGACGGGCGGGGTAACCAGTGAGAGTGCGCCCGCCTTATTATCCGCAGGCGCAGTCGCGGTGGGTCTTTCGACGGCGTTGTTTCCGGCGGCAGAGGTGGCGCGAGCAGATTGGGCGGCGATTGAGGCGCGATCGCGTTATCTGCTGACGCTGCTTTCTAGCCCAGCGGTAATAGATTGAACGGCCCTTTAGCTGCCTAGCTTGAAGGCTTCGACAAATAGACCGTAGATTAAGCCTAGCTTGAAGGCATTGAGAGATTCCATTAGGGTAGAGCGCGATCGCACTGGCCCAGGGTCAATTCCTGGCGGCACAATCACATCTGGCGCGTTCAGTGAAGGCAGCACCGTGGGGCCATCATCTTGAGCCAGCCTAATTTCTCGGCGGCGGGGCCTAAAGCGGTAGTAAGTCCAGCTAATGAGTTCTACTAGAATCACCAACATTGCCGAAATGGTGACGTCTAGCTTAGCGGCTTGTCCGGCTGTGGCGGAAATAGCGGTCGCAAAGAAATTACCAAACAGGAGGCTGAGGGTAATGAGGGATAGCCGTCGCCATGGGTTGAATACCCACTGCCGAAAGCGTAGCGACACCTGATCAAACAGCGTATTTAGTCGAGTTCTTTGCATAGCAAGCCGTGAGAGCCGTTGAATATAGGGTATGCATTGCGCCCATCTACTGTGGGTACTAGCCCTACAAAAAGAGCTTAGCGCACGGTAGTCTTACCAGTCCTGGAGTCAGCCCAGTTACGGTTACAATCGGGCGATTTTACCGATTCCATTCTATGAACTGTCACAGGTTTCGTAATATCCGCCAACCCTAGAAGGCTACGATTTAACTGTAAATACGTATCGGGCGATACTAACTAACCCACCATCTTTCGCGCTGTCTACCGGGAGGTGGCTATTCGGAAAAATGGTTAGCGTTTTACACCGTTCCTGTTAATCTGACTTTCAAGGGTTCTTATGCGACGTTATTCTTCTCTTTTGCTGGCTTTAGCGGCTGTAGTTTCTACTAGTTCAGCGGCGATCGCTCAGCCTTCTACGACCCGTACACCTCTAGCTGCGCCGGTCGAGCTAAGGGGCCAAACGGGTGGCTCTCAGTCTTCAGTTTGCGGCAATATCAACCCGTCTGCGGCGCAGCTTGTACAGGTTACCGAATCATTCGCTGCTTTGGATTTTGAGGTTCAGAGCGAAGGCAACTATACGCTGCTAATTAAAGGGCCGGGTGGCTTTGAGGAATGCGTGTTTGCTCACAATTACGATGGCGGCGTGATTAAGTCGCCTGGTTTGTTGAATCAGGGTGAGTATCAGGTGTTTGTGGGCGATCGCGATGGTAAAAGTCATCCTTACACGCTTTCTATCCGTCAGTAAAGATATCTATGGCACGATCTCAACTAATGTCCCTTGGCTAAGAACCTCGTAAATTTCGTCAACGTCTTTGTTCTTAAGTGATATACAGCCCCAAGTCCAGTTGGTTCGAGCGTCGATCAGCGCGTTCGATCCGTTGGGTACACCGTGGATGCCTACCTCACTGCCGATAGTAGCTGTCGCGGCGATGTCTCCGGCGAGCTGAGCGGCTGTATGCTCTTGCCAGTCTTGCGGCGTTGGATAGTCTAGCCAGATGAATTTTGACCAGGCTGGATGCAAATATAAGTCTCGAATGTGGTAGATGCCTTCTGGGGTTTTGCGATCGCCCTCAGCCAACTTATCGCCAACTGGCGCGCTCCCAAAAACGCTCGAATAGGCTTTAACCGGTTCAGAATCGTAGAACACAGTCAGTCTGTACGCCGACTTTTCCACGAGTACAGAGACTTTTTCGGGGTCAAAGTCAGCGCCAATTAGATTTTTTACAGAGCGCGGCTCTTCTAATGCTTGATCGCGAGGTTTCGTTTTGGTAGCGATCGCATGAAAAGGCTTTTCAGACTCACAATTAGATGCGCATAACGCCGTAGGTAAATTGACAGACGGCACGATCTTGGGTGGTCTAGTTAGTAAACCGTAGAGCGTAGCCCCGCAGCCTGCAAGCAATCCAAACGCTAGAAAGTATTTTCTACCTATCACCTTCCGGCAACCGCTGAACTTTTACGTCAATAGTTGTTGGGGTGATATTCCCATCATCAGCCGAGCTAAAGTCAACCGAACTGCTTTGAATATCGACCGCCTGAACGTCGATAACACCTTCAGGTGCAAACCGCTCAAAGCCGTCTTCTGTAGTCGTTAGCTGAGTTTCACAGTTCGGGCAGGCCAACTTCACGCTCTTCAGGCTAGTTAAAGATTGATCGCACACCGGACAGTTACCTTCAACCAGATTTTTCTTAATCCAAAATCTAGCCACTATCAATACAATGACCGGTGTCAGTATCAGAAACAGCACGAGTGCAAAGATTGATTTGACGATACCGCCCAGACCAATTGCGCCTAAAAGCCAAGCGCTCCCCAGTACGAATATCCAGCAGCCAAGTCCTGGAAAGCGGACTCGCATTTGGTTAAAGTTTTGGTTCATAGCACGGCCCTCAACGGTTGTCGGTTTGACGATTCACGATATCGGTCGGTTGTCTGCTTCTATCGTAGTGCTCGGTTTCAGCGGTGCAAAGGGCATAAACCGTACTCGGTAAGATATACAACAATGTAAACCGCTCGATCTTAAACGGGTCAAACTACATCAAAGCCTTTACCTTCAGCGTCCAGATTTAGCGGTTGTATCGGTTCTGGTAGTTAGCGGTTGGATGGCGTCTTCTCCTATATTCAATAATTCACGGAGCCGTGTCACTAGGGCCGGTGCGCTAAAGTGAGCCAGCGTTTGCTGCCTTAGCCAATCGCCCTCACACCGCTGGTCTGTTCCGCTAAGCGCCTCGATACAGGCGATCGCGACTTGCTCTGGGTCTCTATGCGGAACTTGCCAGCCTACTTGCCCATCTTGCAGCGGATCTGCCGAACCATCGTCATCTCCGGCAATCACTGGAATGCCACAGGCCATCGCTTCTAAATACACAATGCCAAAGCCTTCTTTTGAGGGCATCACGTATACATCGGCCAGCCGATAATGATCAATGAGCGCTTCGTCTGGTACAAATCCAGCGAAAATGACTTGGTTAGCCACGCCTAAATCGGCTGCTAGCTGAGCCAACCTGGGCTGATCGTCACCTCGACCAATCACGACGTACTTCACGTTAGGAAAAGCGTTTGTAATGGTGGGTAGCGCTCGGATAGTGACGTCTACGCCCTTATAAATATCGCCCTTCCATAGCCGTGCGACGGTTGTTAGGACTCGACTGCCTTGAAGCTGATAGCGCTCAATCAGTTCGGCGGGGGGGGAGCCTGGGGTAAAAACGGTGCCATCGACGACGCAGGGAAGCATATCGAATTTATTAGCGGGGATGCTGTTAGCTTGACAGGCCAAGTCTCGACTATAGCGGCTGATTGTCCATACCCGCTCAGCAGCGGCTAATGCTTTTTGGTCTTTGGTTGGTAGGGTGTCCCAGACTTCTTTTCCGTAGGTGAGAACGGTATAGGGAATTTTGAACGTGCGACAGAGCTTCCCGACCATAGGAGCCAAATTGATATGACCGCAGTAAACATGCGCTGGCCGATGCGTGATTAGGTAGGTGGCCAGTGCCAGAGTTAGCCGAATACGTCCAGTCATCGAGCGGTTGTTCGTTTCGGCGGCTGCCTCGTTTTTGAAATAGTGATAGTTGAAGCAGTCGTCCTTTAAGTCGCTGTGGATTGGCTCATCTCTAAGCAGAAAAACGTCTGCAATCATTGAATGGTCGGCGGCTTTGGCTAGCTGGGCGTAGGCTCCTAGTACATCTTGAATATAGGACTGAATGCCGCCTTCGCAGCCAAAGACTTCAATAAATACAAAAGCGTGTTTCATGAGTGAATTCCTACGGTGCTAAGGTTGTTCGCTACTAGCCGCTTTAGATCTGCTTGAACCATCGTTTCTACGAGCTGCTCGAACCTCACCTGGGGCTTCCAGTTGAGGTTGCGCATTGCTTTAGAGGGATCGGCGACTAGCTGGAAGTGTTCGTCTTCCCTGACAAGTTCTGGGTCGGTCTCTACATATTTTTGCCAGTCTAGGCCGACGCAGCTAAAGGCGGCGCTGACTAAGTCTCGAACGGTGTGGAGCTTGCCAGTGCCAATGACGTAGTCTTCGGCTGTGGCGGCCTGGAGCATTCGCCACATGGCTTCTACATGGTCGCCAGCAAAGCCCCAGTCTCGTTTGGCGTCGAGGTTGCCGATGGAGAGGCGATCGCGCAGACCCAGCTTAATGGCCGCTGCTGCCAAAGTAATTTTGCGGGTAACAAACTGGGGCGGGCGTCTGGGAGATTCGTGGTTGTACAAAATGCCGCTACAGGCGAATAGTCCGTAGCGATCGCGATGATGAACCATCGTCCAGTGCGCATGTAGTTTGGCTGCGCCGTATGGATTCTTAGGTCGAAAGGGCGTTTCCTCAGACTGTGGCGCAGATTGCACATCGCCAAAGATTTCTGAGGAGCTGGCCTGATAGAACCGTGTGGCTAGTCCTAACTGACGCGTTGCGCTGAGCAGCCTGGTTGCTGTTCCAGTAATCAAATCTAAAGTTCCTAATGGATCGTCCCAGGAGGCAGGGACGAAGCTGGGGGCCGCCAGGTTGTAAATTTCTGTTGGCTGAAGCTGCTCTACCGCCTGAGTAAGGGCGGCTGCGTCGGTCAAGTCTACGGAGTATATTTCGACTCTCTCGGCCAAATCGCCTAGTTTGACGATACTGCTCTGTCTGGTAGGCGGAATTAGACCTACCACCCGATAGCCTTTCCCCAGCATGAGATGGCTCAAGTAATAGCCATCTTGTCCTGTAATCCCGGTGATGAGTGCAGTTTTGGTCATGACTCCCTTCTTCTTATGTAAGCCTGTGTGGGCTAACGCTCAGCAGCTATGGCTACTGAGGACGCCAGCTAACGATCCGAGGTGGGGCGATCGCTACTTCTACAGTTCACATATTCTTCGAAGTTTTCACAATACTTAGGCAGTTAAGCCGATCTTGAACGCAGTCGTAGCTGACGCGATCTGCCAATCGTCTCAGCAAGAACCACCCATAGCCGCCCTCTCTAAGTGCTCCTGGCTTAGGTTCTATTAAGCTATTGGGATCGAAAGGCTCGCCGCGATCAAAGATTCGGATTTCGAGCTCCTGAGAACTTACCGTTAGCTCTATATCAATGGGCGTTGCTTCTGGCAAATTGGCATGGGCATGTCTGACAGCATTGGTAAAGCCTTCTGCCAGCGCCAGATTAAGCTGATCGAATTGGTCGTCAATCCAAGGCATATCTACAGACATGCGCAAGATCAGTGTGCGAAACCAATGCTGAACCCCAGATAGCTCTTCTAAATGACTTCGAACCGTCAGGCGAGCCTGATTGGGCATTTCAAATGCCACTCCTGTACGACTGTAAGCGGGTGTTCTAAAAGCAGAATTGATTAGCTTTCTCAATTTATCATCCCGTTTGTTTAAGCCTGCGGCTGACCACTGCTATATCAATTTTCCCAATGAATAGCGTAGAAACATTAGTTGTTGAATAGAAAGTAGTCAATTCTCTGGGCAAAAATTGGATAGAGAACCGGATACAAACCAATTGGCTGCGAACAAAAGCACCCGTAACAGCAAAATCGCTCAGGCTTTCAAAGCTTGAGCGATTTTAGTTTGCGCAGTTATGAATTTGCTAGAACCATTTTCTGTGTTCTGCTAAATTTAGAAGAGGCCCAAAGTCAAAGATTTGTCGATTGGGAAAGTGGCGCCAATTCCGAGCCATAGCGTTACAGCGGTTCCGAAGAGGAAAACAGCCGTTGCTACAGGGCGACGGAATGGATTTTGGAACTTGTTAACGTTCTCAATGAAGGGAACGAGAATGAGACCCAAAGGAATTGCCGTCATGGCTGCGATTCCGAGCAGCTTGTTAGGCAATACGCGCAGCATCTGGAACGTGGGGTACAAATACCACTCAGGTAGAATCTCTAGCGGTGTGGCGAAGGGATTCGCTGGTTCGCCAACTAGCGCTGGGTCGAGAACTGCGAGCGCCGTGCAACAAGCAATCGTACCCATAATCACGATAGGGAAAACGTAGAGCAGGTCGTTCGGCCAGGCAGGTTCACCGTAGTAGTTGTGACCCATACCTTTTTTGAGCTTCTCTCTCAGCATTGGATCGGTAAGATCCGGCTTTTTAAGGATAGACATTGATTAACTTCCTAGAATAATGACATCAACAGCTAGTAAACAGTTTATCCTGAGCAGCATCCCTCTCAACACATCCTTCTGAAGCATTGTTAAGAGGGTACAGCAGCTATTTAGCTGCTTACAAAGGACCAGAGATGCCTTGCTTACGAATCATGATGAAGTGAAGCAGCATGAAGACCGCGATGAACCAAGGCAACACAAAGGTGTGCAGACTGTAGAAGCGAGTGAGCGTAGCTTGGCCAACGCTTTCGCTACCGCGCATTAGCTCGACGATAGTGCCGCCTACAACAGGAATTGCACCGGGAACGCCAGATACAATGTTAACGGCCCAGTAGCCAACCTGGTCCCAAGGTAGGGAGTAGCCAGTTACGCCGAAGGAAACGGTGATAACAGCCAGGATAACGCCGGTTACCCAGGTAAGTTCGCGAGGCTTTTTAAAGCCGCCAGTGAGGTACACACGGAAGGTGTGCAGGATCATCACGAGTACCATCATGCTGGCAGACCAGCGGTGAACGGAGCGGATGAGCCAGCCGAAGTTAACGTCGGTCATCAGGTACTGAACGGACGCGAAGGCATCGGTCACAGTGGGGCGGTAGTAAAAGGTCATTGCAAATCCAGTGGCGAACTGGATGATGAAGCAAACGAGCGTGATACCGCCTAAGCAATAGAAAATATTGACGTGGGGTGGAACGTACTTGCTGGAGATGTCATCAGCGAGCGCCTGAATCTCTAGCCGTTCATCGAACCACTGATAGGGTTTGGAGTCGGTGACTTGCTTAGTAAACATGAAGCAAAATTTTGGGTTTAAGGGTGGTATACCAATACTAAAAAATGTAACACAATCGAAGGATAAAGGACTTCACAGCTTTAAGGAGTTGGCCGGTAGAAAGGACTTCTTAGCGATTCTTTAATGATTTTAGTGAGGTCTCAAGTTGCTGATTGTTCTGTCTAAGTGGGTTTCTGCTGAAAATTACGAGCTGTGGCGCTTATAAACTTTAAGAAAAACTGATCGTTCATATTGTTTACATAGCTTTACAATTTAGTCTGTACGATTTGCGACTTGCGACTTTGTCACAGCGCAGACCCGCTTGGGTGCAGACTGTCTTTTCTGACAGGTTGTATCTTAAAGATTAGGGATGAAACGCCCCGATTCTCTGTAGGCGCGTGTGCTGTTGCTGGGCTGGATTTTTAGGAAGAAATGGATGAACAAGAGAGTGGTTCGAGCATTAGTCGTGGCGAGTTTAGCGATCGCTCTCTGTTTCAGCCCAGCGCTGAACTTTTTACCGATAGTCGATGCGTCGTCTAGCGCTTTTGCATTTACGAACCAGCAGCAGATGGTGATGGAAGTGTGGCGCATTGTGAACCGCAGCTACGTAGACGAACGGTTTAATCATCAAAACTGGTGGTCGGTGCGTCAGAAAGTCTTGCGCAAATCGCTCCCTACCTGGGCGGATACCTACCAAGAAATTCAGGACATGCTGGCGCTGCTAGATGATCCTTACACGCGCTTTTTGCCGCCCGACCAGTATCAGAGCTTGCAGACGAATACGAATGGTGAGCTGCTAGGCGTGGGGCTGCAAATTGCTAAGGATGAGGAAGATTCGCCGCTGCGGGTGATTGCGCCGATTGAAGGATCGCCCGCTGAAGCGGTGGGTCTTTTGCCTCAAGATGAGATTTTGGCCATTAATGGAACGCTGACTCGAACGCTAACTTTGGATGAGGCGGCGGCTAGGATGCGCGGGGCGATTGGTTCTCAGGTGTCGTTGACAATAGGACGGGCTGAAGAGGCTGAGTTTAATGTGAATGTGACGCGCGATCGCATCGAGATTAATCCAGTAGTGGCTGAGCTGCGGACGGAGCCGGGTTTGCCTAAAGTAGGCTATCTGCGGTTGGGGCAGTTTAACGGGAATGCAGCGGCTGAGCTGAAGTCGTCTCTACAGGATTTAGAACGTCAGGGAGCAGACGCCTACGTGCTAGATTTGCGGAATAATCCGGGCGGGTTGCTGCAAGCTGGGATTGAGATTGCCAGAATGTGGATAGATGACGGGACGGTGGTGTATACCGTGAATCGTCAGGGGTCGCTAGGAAATTACGACGCTATCGGTCAGGCGATTACGTCTGATCCGCTGGTGGTGCTGGTGAACAAAGGATCGGCTAGTGCCAGTGAGATTTTGGCTGGGGCGCTGCAAGACAATGGGCGAGCGCAGCTAGTGGGTGAAACGACGTTTGGTAAGGGGCTAATTCAGTCGCTGTTTGACTTGCCAAATGGGGCTGGGCTAGCGGTGACGATCGCTAGGTACGAAACGCCCGATCATCACGATATTAATAAGCTGGGGATTAAGCCCGATTTAGAGGTGGAAGGCACGATTGAAAAGCGTAAACAATTTGGGACACCTGAAGATGCTCAGTATCTAGCTGCAGTTGATTTGCTCGCTAGTCGAATGGCTAAGAACGATGCTTCCGAGCAGGTAACGGCTCAACTAGAAGGCTAGTTTATGCGCACCTACCACGATCCGCTGCACGGTGCGATTACGCTAGACGGTGACGATCCGGTTGAGGCTTTGCTGACTGAGCTGATTGATACGCCTGCTTTTCAACGGCTGCGGCGGATTCGCCAGTTGGGGCCAGCTAGCCTGACCTTTCACGGAGCGGAAATGTCGCGCTTTACGCATTCGCTGGGCGTGTTAGCGGTGACGCGTCGGGCGTTTGATCGGCTGGCTGGACTGCATCAGGAGTTGAAAGCTCACCGAGCGATCGCCCTGTGTGCGGCGTTGCTACACGATGTGGGTCATGGCCCCTTTAGCCATACGGCTGAGGAACTATTTGGCACTCAGCATGAGTATTGGACGATGGCGATTGTGGAGCGGTCGGCGGATGTGCGATCGCTCCTCGATCAATTTCATCCCGACCTGTGGCAATCGATCAACCAGGTTTACCGGCATGAGTATCCGGTGCCTTGCGTTTGGCAGTTGGTGTCGAGTCAGTTGGACTGCGATCGCATTGATTACCTAATGCGAGATAGCTATTTTACCGGTGCGTCCTACGGGCAGCTAGATTTAGACCGGCTAGTGCTGGCAATGAATTACGACTTGCCTAGCCGCAGCCTGATTGTGGAAAAAAAAGGGCTGGCCGCCGTTGAGCATTATTTAGTAGTGCGTTCTTTTATGTACGCGCAGATTTACAACCATCCTAAAAATCTCTCGGCAACCTGGATTTTAGAACAAGCCTTTAACCGCGCTCGCGAGCTGCTGAAGCGCAGCGAAATTAACGCTGATCCGACTGTAACGGCTTGGTTGCTAGGGAAGGGAGACGATCTTTCTATCGAGCACTATTTAGCAGGTGACGACACCGTCTTTACCTATCATCTTCAGCGCTGGCAGCATCATCCAGATTCGATATTGTCTGATTTTTGTCGCCGATTTCTCAATCGCCGGTTGCTCAAAGCTTTAGAAGTCACTCATGCTACGCAGTCTGAGCGGGAGAGCTTGCTGATGAATGTGCAGCAACAGCTAGTGGCCAAAGGGGTGGAGGCTCATCGCTATAGCGGGCTGCGCCATACCTGGAGTAAGGGCTATAGCGATTATCAAAAGGGTATTCAGATCAGAACGCGTCGAGGGCTAGAAGATATCAATCGACTTTCGCCCCTGGTGCGGACGTTGACGAAGCCAGCGCAAAGAACCTGGCTGATTTATCCGGGTGAACTTGTGATTGGTCTATGCTCGTTGAGCGATCAACTACGGACTGATGCTGATTTGTTGGCTTCTTAACGTTTCTATAGTTTTGCTGCTGCCGTCGCCAGCTTTTCCCAATCTGCGGTTTTAAGCCGCTCGTAAGCTGACTCTATCTTTTTTTCGCCGCGTAGGAAGCCGGTGCTAGCGCCGGGGCAGATATAGCTGAGATTTTCGGGGGTGAAGTCTATAAGAAGCTGGTTTGCGTTGCGCAGTTGGCGCGGCCAGTGGAAGGTTTTGGACTGTCTGAGGGGGCGGGGGTCGCCGTTGCGGTTGGGTAGGAGGTGGCGTCCGGTAAATAGAATGCCGCCGTAGGGTTGGTGGTAAAGACAGGCAGAGCCGGGAGAGTGCCCTGAATTCCAGAAGACTCGACTGGTTGGGCTAAGGATGCGATCGCGCTCAAAAGTCTCTATTTCTACAGTGGGTAGCAAATAGGCTTCTTGCTCTTGAATGATGACTTGAGCGTTGAAAGCTTTCTGAAACTTAGGTGCGTCGGCCATGCCGCCCCGATGCGTGATAAATAAGGTACTAATGCCGCCTTTTTCTGCGATAAAGTCTTGATTGGTGTCGTTGAACGCCGGACAGTCTACCAATATGTTGGCGCGGTCAGGATCGCTTCTGCTTTCGCTAGCGCTTTTCATAGTTCCTGATGTGCCTGCTGTTTCCAGTATTAAATAAGCGGTGCCGCCCAGGGTTTCTCTATTAGGTGGGAAGGCAAAAACGGTGTCGAAGACGGCTTGGGGCGTTTTGGTCGAAACCGGCATGAAAAAGGAACCTGCGATCGCTAGCTCTTCAACTTATCAAATTTCTTGCTTACTCTTGATATTTATCAAGTGCAGTCTCGACATTCGACCCTGAATCTACAAAGACCTACAGCAGGCTATGCGTACATTTCCTCAGCAAACTGACTGACTGACCTACAATGTTCGAAAGGGAGTGGCGAAAGGGTAGCGATCGCGGTACTTTTTGTAGCCAGCTCCAACTATATTATCCGCCTTAAAGGCAGGCGATCTTCATGCCTCTTGTTCTCTTTGCGCTACTTCTAGGGGTGGTGACGTATCTGATGATTCGTCGCTTCACCGCCATGACCACCACGCCGGTTTGGATGCTCTGGCTGGTGATGATGACCCCTGTGCTGGTTCTGATGATGTGGGTTTTGGTGAAGGGTGAAGAACCGCCACCTGCTGTGCTGACCTATGGCCTGCTGATTCTGTGCCCGCTGCTGTATGCCGTGATGGTGCTGGTGGGCGCGACGACGGCTCAAAAGGATGCGGCAAAAGCGGCGATCGCAGCCCGGAAAACAGAGGGCAATACATCCGCTAAACCTAAGGCCCCGCCAAAACCGCTGACGCGAGATGAAGAGACGGTTTTGCAGCGGTGCTTTCCCTGGTCGGTGTATTACTTACAGGACATTGAGTACAGGCCGCAGGCCATGATCTGTAAAGGCAAGCTCAAGGCGGCTCCTCAAGATGCCTACGCAGCGGTACAAAAGAACGTGCAGACTAGCTTCGGCGATCGCTTCCTGGTACTTTTGCGAGAAGGGCTAGGCGACGCTCCGTTTTTTGCGCTGGTGCCCAATCCGCAGGCGAAGAACGCGGCGGCGGCTGAAGGACTGTCGCGCATTCAGGCTGAGCGCATCCGCCAGATGAACGCTCCGGCTTTTCGCCCAGTGCTGGCTTTGGGATTGGCGATCGCCACGCTATTAACGACTACTTTTGTCGGCGCTTTGTCGTTTGGCGGGGTAACGCCTGAAGCTTTGCAAGCCGATCCGTCTTTACTAAAGGCAGGCTTGGCCTATGGTCTGTCTCTCATGATTATCTTAGGCGTTCACGAAGGCGGTCAATACTGGGCCACCCGCCACCATCATCTCAAGTCCACGCTACCGTACTTTATTCCGGTGCCCTTCTTTTTAGGGACGTTTGGTGCGTTCATGCAAACGCACAGCCCCATTCCTAACCGCCGTGTCCTGTTTGACGTAGGCGTAACTGGCCCGCTGGCCGGTTTGTTTGTTAGCCTACCTATCTTGCTCTGGGGGCTGGCCCAATCTACGGTGATCCCGTTGGGCGACCAGTCTCAGCTATTCAACTTCGAGTCTGTCGATCCAACGCGATCGGCGCTGCTACTGTTAGCAAGCAAACTGACGCTCGGCGATCTGCTGGTTTCCGGCAGCGCTATTCAGCTACACCCGCTGGCAATTTCTGGCTGCTTGGGTTTGATCGTAACGGCGCTGAATCTAATGCCGGTGGGTCAGTTAGATGGCGGTCACATTGTCCACGCAATGTACGGGCAGCGGACGGCGGCAGTAGTCAGTCAGGTGGCGCGGCTGATGATGTTGGCGCTGTCTTTTGTGTACAGAGATTACTTACTGTGGGCCATTCTGCTACTGTTTATTCCAGCCGCAGAACCAGCTTTAAATGACGTGAGCGAACTAAATAGCCTGCGGGACTTTGTTGGGCTGTTTGCGCTGACGCTGCTGGTGCTGATTATTCTGCCTGCACCCGCAGCGCTTCAGGGTTGGCTGGTTTAGGACGGGTTTTTGAGTGGCTAAGTTGGGTAGTGTTAGGAGAATTTGAGGTTGATGAGCGAGAACGTTTCTCAGGTTTCTCAGTGGCTCGCCGAAATTCAGTCGCTTCAGCAACAAATTGCTGAGCTAAAAAAAGAGCGATCGCAAGCCTATGCCAGCGTAGATAACTGGCGCAATGCCTACGACGCAGAAGCTCAGCAGCGCCGTCGCGACACGGAGATGTATCAAACCGAAATAGATCGGCTAGCGCAAACGCTGGCAGACCGGCAAAAGGCTTCACAAGTCTCGGGAGGGGTATCGGCGGTAGAGCTAGATGAGATTAAAGGCAGTCAGTCGATAGCGCAGCTTCAGGAGCAGTTGATAGCCGCTAAGCGAGAGGGCGATCGCCTCAAAACCCAACTGCAAACTGAACAAGCCGAACACCTCAGCACCCGCGCAAGCCTGACTGCCGCGCTAGGAGATGCGGTGGATTTGCTTTCAAAAGAGCGAAATGAGCGTTAGTTAGTTTGTGCCAGTTCACCTGAGTTTTCTGAAATCTAGTTCTTCAGAATCCCATCACCTTTGCCAAACTATCGGCATCCGAATCCAGCGCGCCCCGAAATTTAGGACTTCGGTCTATCGCCGACTGCGGATCTTTTAGACCATTGCCGGTGAGGACGCAAACAATCCGTGCGCCTTCAGGAACCTGATCTTTAACCTTGAGCAATCCGGCTACAGAGGCGGCGCTAGCTGGTTCGCAAAAGATGCCTTCTTCTGCGGCTAAAAGGCTGTAAGCTGCGCCAATTTCATCATCGGTAACTGAATGGAATGCGCCGCCACTTTCGGTTTGAGCGTTGACGGCCTTGTCCCAGCTCGCTGGATTGCCGATACGAATAGCCGTTGCAAAGGTCTCTGGCGCATCGAATCGACGATTAAAGACTAGCGGGGCGGCTCCTTCGGCCTGGAAACCCATCATTTGGGGAAGCTGTTTGGACTTTCCGGCCTGCTGGTACTCCTTGAAGCCTTGCCAATAGGCGGTGATGTTGCCTGCATTACCGACGGGAATGCACAGCCAGTCGGGGGCATCGCCAAGGGCGTCTACGAGTTCGAAAGCGGCTGTTTTTTGGCCTTCGATGCGGTAGGGGTTGACTGAGTTGACCAACTGAATGGGATAGCGTTTGGCCACTTCGCAAACAGAGTGTAGTGCCTGGTCGAAGTTACCTTTAATCGCTAGGATCTCCGCCCCGTAGAGCAGAGCTTGGGCCAGCTTACCCATAGCTACATAGCCATCTGGAATGACGACATAGGCCCGCATCCCGCCCCGTTTGGCATAGGCGGCGGCGGCGGCAGAAGTGTTGCCTGTGCTCGCACAAATAACGGCCTTAGCCCCGGCTTCTTTGGCCTTAGTCACGGCCATGGTCATGCCGCGATCTTTGAAGCTGCCGGTGGGATTGAGGCCGTCGTACTTGATGAAGACCTGAACGGATTTGCCGATTTTTTGAGCGATCGCCGGAGCCGGAATCAGGGGCGTGTTGCCCTCGTGCAGCGTGACTATCGGCGTTGTGTCGCTAACCGGTAGATATTGACGATAATTTTCGATTAGCCCTGGCCAACCCTGGTGTTTAGCGGCAGGCTGTGTGGAAACTGCTGGGGGATGAGGTTTATCTAGGCTCAGAGTCACAATATTTTCCAAATACCAAATCTTTCTGAAGGCGTCTCTACTTTGCGCCTGCTGGTGTACCCACTTTTAGTCTACCGCGAAGCCTTACGATGCATTGAGCAAAGCTCAAACTGCTTGCTTCCAGTCGTTGAAGTGCCACAGACGCTGTTATTCAACGGCTTGGGGTTCGCTAATATCAACTTTAGTATTTAAGTTACAATGCCATAACTTTTAATGAGTACAAATTACTAGTAACCTAGCAACGGTCTCTGGCTGCAAACTCTATTGGCCCCTTAAACTTTGACCTTTTTAGGATTGTCAATACGCTTCAAATCTAGAGGCTTCAATCGAGCAGAGACCTTTGTTGTTCCTATTGCTGTAAGTAAAATCGTGAGTCAGACTATGCATCAAACCGCTCAGAGAAACCAGCCAGCTTCGACAATGCCCCACCGCGCCGAGAGTAGAAGGGAAGTCTTCAAGCTTGAGGCGAACAATCGACTGGTGACGGCTGCGAAGCCATTTCCCTATCAACCAGGTCATCAGGTGGAACTGCTGCATCTACAAGCTGAGGCAGATGCGCTGATTTTGAAGCTACAGGCGGCTGGGCAGAGGCAAATAGCTCAGGCTCAATCGCTGTAGCTTTGCCGCATCGGTTGAGTCGCCGCATCGATTGAGTCTCAGTAACTAGCCTTGGCTGACTGGCTAGCCAGCTAGTTTTGGTCTGTTAAGAATTTGAGACTGTCTAACACAGTAGATTTTGAGCCAATTATCTTTAGAGAAGATAGTGCGAAACCAGGGTTTTAGATGGGTGAGTTTGGACATCGTCGGCTACAGATTGACGAGCGGTATGACAGCGAGGCTAGTAGCCCTCAAGCCATAGGCCGGAAGGTGCTCTCTTATGAGGAGACTTATCGGTGTCCTGCCTGTGCTAGCGGTGAGTTGAGTGCGATCGCGCTGATGGACATTTTTGCCTGCGATTTTTGTCGCCACATGTTCTCAGCGAACTTAGAAAATCAATCAGTGCATTTGGCCGATAGCCTTCAGCCAATGGGCTGGCAATGGAACGGCTGGCGTTGGCAAACGGCACAGCAAAGCGATACGGCAGCGGTCGTGATATGGGCGTTTACCCTTGGGCTGACGCTGGCCCCGGTTGGCATTATTGCGCTATCGAACTATGTTTTCCCGCCTCTGGACAGCACGGGCTTTCCGCACATGTGGACGGCGCTGACGTTGGGGAGCCACAGCACTATTTCTATATGGCTATTGGCTGAGTATTACCGTTGGCCCTGGTACATTTCGAGTCGCATTCGGCTAAACAGACTAAGAGAACGTTTGTTTTCCTCAGATGATGCGTAACTAGGTTGCTCAGATAGTTAAGCTAGCTTGTTTTCAACGCTGTGGGCTTTCAACGCTGTAGACTTTGCGACTGCTTTTTAAGAAAATATTGCTGATGGTCGGCGGTGGCAGGCCAGTAGTCTTTGGCGGGTTTAATTTCGGTGACGATGGGATTGGGATGGGTGCCTGAGACGGTTAGCTTGGCCTTTGAGGTTTGGGCGGCGATCGCTTGCTCTGGCGTGTGATAGAAAATGACCGACCGATATTGCTCGCCGAGATCAGGACCTTGCCGGTTGAGCGTGGTTGGATCGTGACACTGCCAAAAAATAACCAATAGCTGCTCGTAGCTGACAAGCTCAGGATCGTAATGAATCTGAGCTGCCTCCGCATGTCCAGTGATACGAGAGAGTACATCTAGATAGCCAGGATGCTCAAAGTCTCCGCCCATATAGCCAACTGAAGTAGCTAAAACGCCGCGTTGAGTTCTAAACGTTTCTTCTACATGCCAAAAGCAGCCCGCTCCGAAAGTCGCCAGCTCGCTAGTAGTTTTAAATGAGGATTTAGATCGAGCTTGAGCATCCATAGCAACATCTATTAAAAAGTTGTTAATCGGTACAGTAAAACGTAAGCAAATGGCCGTGGGTAAAAGGGCCTACCTTCCTAACAAGAACAGTGTGACACGCGTCAGTTCCATGCGTTAGAGAGATTTTGAGCAGACTAAATGTTACCAAGCTCAGTGTTTTCTCTAGCAGCGGGTATCGCATAGTTGAAACGATTTCGGCATATGCGGATGTGTATGGACTTAGCGGCGTTTAGGTTCTTAAAGTCGTTATAAAGTGACTGTGATTTTTTCCAGCAAGCGACGAACCGGATCTGCCTAAGGTGAGATCTATACTCCTGATTTTTGTCTGAATTGATGATCTGTGAAGATGTTAGGCCAATTTCTGAAAGGGAACTTTGTATGGCAAGAGAGTGCATAAGTCAACCGTGTCTGCAATGTAAGTTTTGACTCATCTACCCGTATAAGTATTTGACGATTAAGCGATCTGGAAAAGGACGCTCGAAGCATCAATTAAGCCAATCGCAATCATCCAACTGACGTACAGTCGTGCATCCTGTTTGCTGTATCTGCCAGTTGCTGCTGAGTGTCCACTGATCTTTTTCACTTTTTATCTGCTGTGCGCTTAAAGCTCTTCGCTTTGAGCACGGATTCGATTGCCTGTTTGAGCGTAGGACACGGAGTTTCTAGCTGCGCTGAAAGGCTGTTCTCTAAATTTTAGGATTATTTTGATGAGATGGACTGCTTGGTGGAGTATTGCCCTGGTGGGTCTAATGACGACGAGTTGCGGTGGCGTGGGTGGTAAATCGCTGGGTGCTAATGGAAATAGCGCTAGCGGTGGCGGGATAGAAGTTTCTACGGTCTCTGGAGACTGTGCGTATTTGAACGACTTCTTTTCTGAGCTGCTAGATTTGACGAATGAGGCTCGCCGGGATGCGGGCCTTAAGCCGTTGCGGAGTTCTTACTTGCTGGGAGAGTCTGCACAGAAATACGCAGAGGATTTAGCGACTCAAAACTTCTTTAGCCATCGGGGTAAGGATGGTTCTACGCTTTCTAGCCGAGTGGCGGCAACGGGATATGATTTTGCGGCGGCGGGTGAAAATATTGCGGCTGGGCAGAGGTCTGCTCGCATTGTGTTTGAGGGCTGGATGAATAGCGACGGACATCGCAAAAATATTTTGGCGGCAGACTATACGGAAGTTGGATTTGGCTTGTTTGATTCGACGGGTAGCTCTGACTATGGCAAATACTGGGTGCAAAACTTTGGTAAGCCTGACAAGGGCAGCAGCCAGGAGGGTGTCTACATTCCGAATAGCTGCGGCGCGCGGATGGCGAATGCCTCGGGCGGTGATTTGAAGGTGGCGGGGGTTTCTATCGTTTCTACTCAGATCTTGCCGGCTGATGCTCAAACGGAGCAAGTGCCTAAGCCAGCAGCGCTGATTGGACTGGCTGCTTCAGGGTTGGCTTTGTGGGGCGATCGCCCAATTAGCGTCGGGAAATTCGGCTCCGGCGAAAAAGGCGATGGCAAAAATGACGAGCGTTTGTCCAATGCCGATCACGCTATGGGCAAGAAAAGTGCCTAAGAAATAAGACACGCCGCTAAGCGGAGAGAGAAAGAGGCGCTTGAGGGTTTGCTGTTCTCGTTCGGAGACGATGGTGGCGACGCCGCCGCCTAAACAGCTAAAAAATAGGGCTGCGCCGACTAGGGTGGCGGGGGCGGCAATTTCGAAGGCTTCTTGGGTGGTGAAATTGTTTTGTTTGCCCCCGGTAATCATGCCGTTGAGGATGAGAATGGTGGCTGGAAAAATCATCCAGGCAATGAGGCTGCGCTTTCTTCTAAATAGCTCGGTGAGGATGCGATGCGCGATCGCCCAGCTTTCGCGCCAGTATTTTTGAGCGTATTTAAGAAGATGTTTGACCATAGCTAGCTCGCAAGATTTTGAATACTGCCGCGAGCGCATTATAAACTTGGGATAGCTTTTTATTTATTAGGTCTATGACGCTTCGTCGTACTTTTTTGGCGCTTTGCTTGGGTGGTTTATTGGCGATCGCGGCTACATTCATTTCACCCTTTGTGCCTGCGGCTTATGCACTAGGCGGAATACAACCCACTATTGACGAACCGGCTCCGGACTTTACGCTGCCGACTAATAGCGGCGATGGCGCGGTTTCTCTAACAGATTACAGAGGTGAATGGGTGGTGCTCTATTTCTATCCACGCGATTTTACGCCCGGTTGTACGTTAGAAGCTCAGCGGTTTCAACGCGATTTGACGGAGTATCAGGCTCGCAATGCGGAGATTGTAGGCGTTAGCGCTGATGATGTGGCTTCTCATGAGGAGTTTTGTGAGTCGGAGGCGTTGGAGTTTCCGCTGCTATCGGATACCGATGGCGCAGTGAGTAAGGCTTATGGATCTTGGATTAAGCCGATGTCGCGGCGGCATACTTATTTGATCGATCCTGATGGGGTTTTGCGAGAGCGGTTTTTGGGCGTCCGTCCGCCGATTCACAGTCAGGAAGTGCTCGCGAGATTGGACGAGCTGCAAGCTAGCTGACCGATAGGGTTGATCGATTAGAAGCTAGTGTCTGCTTCTTCGTTGACGGGCGCAATATACCGTAAGTTTGCTCTGACGTAGCAGTCTTTGGGTTCGCTGCGATCGTCCTCCTCAGAGGACATAGGTATCACTAAACTCTCTGTGCCTATGACGTGCAGCCAGGGACGGCCAATGGAAAGATCGATGGCGTCGGCGGCTGGATTGGGCGGCCCACCGCGACCTTGTAGCTGAAGGGGGCCATTGAATATTGCCTGGATAATGGCACCAGGAGCAATTCTTGATTTAATTCTGCCATTGGGCGATTCGCGGCAGTTGAGGACACCACTGCTGTCTGGTTGAGGCATAACCAGCCATCGGGTGTTGGGATAATAGCTGCCTGCATTGCCTCGCAAGACTGCCGTATTGAAGTCACCGTTGCGATCAGGCTGTGGAACCTCGGCTACTTGGGCGATCGCGCTCTGACTCAGGGGGGCGATCACCTGCTCTGCTATGCCTATGGCCAGTGACAATCCCAAGACAACTAGCCAGTTAAACCCGTTACGCATAATCTTAACCTGCTATAAACTCGCTCAGAAGCTATCACATAGTCTACGTTTCGGACGAAAAGAGAAGCTGGTTTGTGAGATGCATCTTTATATTCTTTATGTAACGCCAGCCGACTGTTCAACCGCTAGACTAGAGTAATCATTCAACTGGAGAAATAGCTATGGCGACTCTCGCCCTAACCGAGCCTAATGTAGAGCAGGTGCTCGACGAACTGCGTCCTTATTTAATCGCCGATGGTGGTAACGTGGAGCTCGTAGAGCTTGATGGCCCCATTGTAAAACTGCGTTTACAGGGTGCTTGCGGTAGCTGTCCTAGCTCGGCCATGACCTTGCGGATGGGTATCGAGCGCAGACTGCGTGAGTTTATTCCTGAGATTGCTGAGATTCAGCAGGTTCAGTAGGTCGGCAGCTTAGTGTAAATAAGTGCTTCAACTGCATCCTTTGACTGACTAGTCTGAAGGGGCGGCAGGGTTTAACCTTGACCGCCCCTTTGTGGTGTTAACCTTGCTTATGGGAATTTACCGCGTCAAAAAACGCTGTCCCTCTCTAATAAGGAAATTAAGACTGTGCTGGATATCAAGCTGATTCGCAATCAAACTGAGCAAGTGAAAGCCGCCCTGAGTAAAAGAGGCAATTATGATTTGCAGCCGTTGCTGAGTCTAGACGAGCAGCAGCGCGAGATTGAGCAGCAGCGGTCTGAGTTGCAGGCGCGCAGTAATGAAGTGGGCAAGTCGGTGGGTCAAAAAATTCGCGAGGGAGCCGATCCGAAGGGGGATGAGGTGGCGGCGCTGCGGGAGGAAGGCAATCGAGTGAAGCATCAGATTGGTGAACTGGAGCCGCAAGAGCGCGAGCTGAAGGCGCAGATGGAAGAAATTTTGCTGATGATTCCAAATTTGCCCAGTGAGTCTACGCCGCTGGGTAAGCGTGAGGATGACAACGTAGAGGTGCGGCGCTGGGGCGATGAGTATATTCCTGCTAAGGACGACCGACTGGCTCACTACGAGATTGGTGAGAAGCTGGGGATTATGAGTTTTGAGCGGTCGGCGAAGATTGCGCAGAGTCGGTTTGTGACTTTGATTGGAGCCGGGGCAGCGCTGGAGCGATCGCTGATTTCGTTTATGCTGGCGCGGCATACGGGGGCGGGCTATACGGAGATGCTGCCGCCGATTTTGGTGAATTCAGCCTCGATGCAGGGATCGGGGCAGTTACCGAAGTTTGCTGAGGATGGGTTTAAGTGCGATCGCGATGACCTATGGCTCACTCCTACTGCCGAAGTTCCGCTGACAAACTTTCACCGCGACGAAGTGCTCGAAGCCGATCAGCTCCCGATTAATTACTGCGCCTACACGCCCTGCTTTCGTCGTGAGGCCGGTAGCTATGGCCGCGACACCCGAGGACTAATTCGTCTGCACCAGTTCAACAAAGTAGAGATGTACAAATTTGTCCATCCCGACCACTCTTTCGACGAGTTGGAAAAGCTGACTCGCGACGCGGAAGATATTTTGCAGCAACTGAAGCTGCCCTACCGAGTGGTAGAGCTTTGCACGGGCGACATCGGATTTAGTGCGGCTAAAACCTACGACTTGGAAGTTTGGCTCCCGTCGTCTGACAAATATAGAGAAATTTCTAGCTGCTCGAACTGCGTCGATTTTCAGGGCCGTCGGGCAAATATCCGATTTAAAGCGGCGGGTAAGAAAGGGACGCAGTTTGTCCATACGCTCAATGGTTCTGGTTTGGCGGTTGGTCGAACGATGGCGGCGATTTTGGAGAATTATCAGCAGCCAGATGGCAGCGTGAAGGTGCCGGAGGTGCTGCAAAAGTATATGGGTGTGGATGCGATCAGTGCGGGATGATTCGGTGAGCCACACCTTTTGGCGCACACGAACCGTTGGCTAGCCTTGTACAATACAAAAGTTAACCTGACGCAGCGCTGCTATGACCGTATTGGCCGTAATAGGGGTTCTGGCCCTTTTGATTTTTGTGCACGAGCTTGGCCACTTTATGGCGGCGCGATTACAAAAAATTCATGTAAACCGCTTTTCGATTGGCTTTGGGCCTATTTTGTGGAAATTTCAGGGGCCGGAGACGGAGTACGCACTGCGGGCAATTCCGTTGGGTGGCTTTGTGGGCTTTCCCGACGACGATCCTGAAAGTGAGATTCCGCCGAACGATCCTGACCTGCTGCGCAATCGCCCCGTGTTAGATCGGGCGATTGTGATTAGTGCGGGCGTAATTGCCAACATGGTTTTTGCCTACTTAGTGTTTGTGCTACAGTTTGGGATTTTGGGCGTTCCGGAACCGGTTGCTGGCGTGTATATTCCGCAGGTGGTGGCGCAGAGTCCGGCGGACTTGGCGGGTATTCAGAACGGCGATGTGGTAATTGCGGCAAACGCGCAAAGACTCGATCTTGGTGAAGGCGTTGATAAAAAGCTGATTGGCATTATTCATGACAGTCCAAACCAGTCAGTGAACCTCACGCTTCAACGTAAAGACAAGGAGCTAGACGTGGCGGTGACGCCTCAGGTGAGTCCGACTTCGGGAGAGGCGGTGATTGGGATTAGTTTGAGTACGGTTGCGCCGCGCCCGATTCGAAATCCGATAGAGCTTTTGTCGATTGCGGCGGTGCAGTTTCAGGAGCAGACCAAGCTGGTAGCTGGCGGTATGCTGGCGCTGTTTACCAACTTCTCTGAGATGTCTGGGCAGGTGGGCAGCCCGGTGAAAATTGTTGAGCAGGGTGCAAAGCTGTCGTCGGAGAACATCAGATTTTTGTTTCCGTTTGCGGCAATTATTAGCATTAACCTGGCAATGATCAACATTCTGCCTTTGCCTGCGCTAGATGGCGGCCAGCTTGCCTTTTTGCTAATTGAGGCGATTAGAGGAAAGCCCTTGCCAATGCGACTACAAGAAAGCGTGATGCAAACCGGTATCTTTTTACTGTTGGGCTTAGGTATCTTTTTGATTATTCGTGATACCACTCAGCTTGAAGTTCTGCAAAACCTTCGATAGTGAATTCTGACTCATCAAAAAAATCCCCTTGGGCACCGCCGAGTTCAGCCAATGGCTACAAGGCGGTGCCTGTTCCGTTAGGAGATAGGCTGCCGCCACCGCTGAGGGAGGCGCAGAAGTTACCTAAAAAACAGCGGGCTTTGGAGATACTGCGGCGGCTGAAGCTAATGTACCCGGAAGCGCCTTGTTCTTTAGATTATGAGTCGCCGGTGCAGCTAATGGTGGCGACGATATTAGCTGCGCAGTGTACGGATGCTCGGGTGAATTTGGTGACGCCTGCACTGTTTGAGCGGTTTCCAGATGTGGGAGCGATCGCCCACTCAAACATTTCCGAACTAGAAGACCTCATCCGCTCCACCGGCTTCTACCGCAACAAAGCCAAAAACATCCAGGCTGCTTGCCAAAGGCTAATCGCAGAGTTCGACGGCGAAATGCCGAGCACAATAGCTGAGTTAACGACGCTACCAGGTGTTGCGAGAAAGACGGCGAACGTGGTGCTAGCTCATATCTTTGACGTGCATGAGGGCGTGACAGTCGATACGCATGTGAAGCGAATTTCTGGATTGCTGGGCGTGACAAAGCAGACTGACCCGGTGAGAATTGAGCAGGATTTGATGAAGCTGCTGCCGCGTCCGGATTGGGAGAACTGGTCGATCCGACTGGTGTATCACGGTCGAGCAATTTGTACGGCGCGGAGTCCGGACTGTATGCGGTGCGATTTGTTAGATATCTGTCCGGGGGCGATTAGGCTGAGGAAAGAAGCTGCAAAGGTCGCTAAAGCAAAGGCGAATCAATCGGCTAAGGCTAAGAAAGAGGAGGCTAGGTAGAAAGCACTAAAAGCTAAAAGTTGAGGATACAGCGGTCAAAAATCCTGAGAGAATCCGTATAGTCAGGTGGTTTACAAAAGCTGCTTTGACCCTTTAATATTAGTAACTGTGTAATAAAATAAACTAGAACCTGCCTCATGGCTAAGAAAAGCATGATCGCGCGTCAGAAAAAGCGCGAAAAAATAGTAGAGCAGTACGCCGATAAGCGTCAGGCTTTGCTAAAAGAATTTGAAGAAGCGCCTAACCAGGCTCAGAAGCTGAAGATTCACCGAAAGATTCAGCAGTTGCCTCGCAACAGTGCGCCTAGTCGGTTGAATAACCGCTGCTGGAAGACCGGGCGTCCTCGGGGTTACTACCGCGACTTTGGGCTGTGCCGGAATGCGCTGCGTGAGATGGCTCATCAGGGTTTGCTACCGGGCGTTGTGAAGTCTAGTTGGTAGTCCTTTTTCCGGTTTTCTTTGCTTTAGAGATCGTTGAAAGGCTATTAGCTGCTTGATGTTCAAAAGTGAGATTATAAAAAATTAGCCTCGTTGAGCTTGATGTTCAGCGGGGCTTTGGCTTTATATGGGCTGATCGAAGGACTCGGATTGTGTAGCTTATTCTGAGCTGATTCAGTCGTTGGGCTGCTCGTTGTTGCCGCAGCACTTTTCGATGCCGAGGCTTTCTAGGAGTAGGTCGCCGACGGCGTTGGCGATCGCAAACTCACTGTAAAAACTTTTCGAAAAATCATAGCCCTGCATCTCCGTTAGCACGGCTAGAACCAGCGCGTTGAGGTTGTTTTCACCTTCCATTCGCTGCCGAGTAAAGACCTGCGCGGCTCTAGCGGCAATATGCTCGTTTATAATCTCGGGCAGGAACTCTTCATTTAGCCATCTGTGCAACGTTGCTTTTAGCCACTGGCCTTCCTGTACTGCATCCTCTGGCGGTGGCAGCTCGATTGACTCGATGGTCGAAACCTCAGCACCAGAATCGGCGTTTTGGGCAGATTCTTTCGAGAGAAAATCTTTTGAATCGGGCATACCTTCTCGCTCAGCGCCAGCAGTCGTAGTCTCCTTCAAGGCTAAAGGTTTTTGTGAGAATCTGACATGAAAGCCGAGATTAGTTTACGTGCCGTTACGATGGGGAGATGGCTTTGGCAACCTCCGACCTTTAAGTTCAGCAAGTTCAGCAAATCGCGCTAGAAGGCAACTCTCAGGCAAAATGGTCTATTCCGTTCCTCAAATTCTTCAGTGCTATGCTCAAGGCTATTTTTTAATGGCTGATGAAGAAAGTCATTCGCTGAACTGGTATTCGAGCGATCGCCGAGCACTGATTCCCTTAGACACCCGCTTTCGATATCCCAAATCTCTACAGCGCGTCCTGAATAGGCAACAATTCCAACCGGCTATTAATAAAGACTTCTCGGCGGTAGTAGAAGGCTGCGCAGACAGAGAGACTACCTGGATTTCTGATGAGCTGAAAGAGGTTTACCACCGGCTGCACAGAGCAGGCTATGCGCACAGCTTTGAAACTTGGCAGGGACGCGAGCTAGCCGGTGGGTTTTTGGGGATTGTGCTGGGGGGGGTGTTTATTGGGGAGTCGATGTTTTATCGCATTCCAGAGGGATCGAAGGTGGCGATGGTGATGCTAGTGGAGCATTTGCGATCGCGCAACTTCCTACTATTCGATGCCCAGCTTACCAACCCACATCTAGAGCGTTTTGGCGCTTTTGAGGTAGAGCGGCTGGTTTACGAGGCTACCCTATCTGAGGCGCTTCAGCGTCGCTGCCAGTTCTTGTAGAGGCGGTTTTTAGACGTTGGCTATTGGCCTGCCTTGGCTTCTATTCGAGTCAGCAGTACGGGGCAGTTGGCATAGACGCGCATGTAGTCGGAAAGCGACTCGCCTAGCAGCTTGTCCAGATCGGGCATGGCTTTGGCAATGCTGGGTCGGCGATCTGGAGAGCCGACGATGAGCAGGTTGATGTTGAGATCGTCGATGAGTTTGCAGAGGCGATCACCCGGTTTACCTTCTGGAGCCATACAGCGACAGGAAATTCCCATGCGGCGAACTTTATACAGCGCGTCTGCCAGGACTGGATCGTTCTCAGGATTTTCTTTAACGGCATCTTCTAGCTTATTGCTAAGCTTAGGCACCGTATGCACCAAAATAATCTCGCTCTTCTCAATGTCGCGAGCCAGGTCAATTGCGACTTGCAGGCTTTCTTTAGCGACATCAGATTTGTCAATAGAAACCAGAATGCGCTTGATAGGCTTAATCGCATACAGATCGTCTTTTACCAGCAGCATAGGCCGCTCAGAGAGCTGAAAGACATACTGGCTGACTGAATTTCCTAGAATCGCTTTGAGTCCTTTTAGTCCTCTAGATCCCATAACGACCAGATCTGCGTTAATTTCGTTAGCGACTTTGCCAACTAGGTCTTTGGGTTCGCCTTCTCTGAGAACGGCGTTTACCCGAGCCGGATCTAAATTAAGTTCGCTGACGGCTTCTGCTAGCGTTCTGCCACCTTTTTCCCAGCCTTCAGTCATTGCCATCGAGCCGGACTGGGAAGGCACCACATGGAGAATGGTAATAGATGAGCGATTCAGGCGAGGAATTTCCATCAGCCGCTTCATCATGTCTCGGGTATTACCAGTGCCGGAATCTGCCAACAAAATATTTTCGATCATGGCGAAAACCCTCTTTCCTAAAATTTAGGACTAAACATTACAGAACTAAGATGGTGGAAGCTCTGATGTATTCATCCTAAAACGGCTGTTGCTAGAAGCTACGTTAGATAGACATTTGCGAAGATATTTGAATAAATATCTACGGGCAATTTCTACCATAGGGCTTACGCATTGACGCCGTGACTGGTTTGACGGGGCAAGTGGCTTGGTGACGGTGGATGTGGACCGGCGGCAGGTGGTGAGGCGGATGCCGGATGAGGTAAGGGCGATCGCGGCTAAAGTAACGGCTGGCCTCAGCATAGAACAACGCTGATTCGAAAGTGAAAAAAGGTCTCATCTTCAGCATTAACTGTCAAGAGAGCGCCGAGAATTGATAATTGCTCATAATGTTACAACTCTTATTATTTGAGGCGACTTCTCCACAGGTTTTCCACAGATTATGAAGCGGTTATCCACAGGTTAAGACGTGGATTGGTGGTTTTGCTCTCTTTTGTGGATTACTTTTGGCTTGGTTAAAAAGAGACGGTGCGGCGCATTATCGTTAAGCTAAGTAACAAAAAGGGGCTTGAAATAGCTATTTTTTTGCGAAATTTTTTTTGTCAAGGGGAGGCAGCAACTTTGAATCAGTTGCCTTTTATAGAAGTATCTACCACAATAAAGCTCCGCTTGAGAGAAACGTTGTTTTTACGCGAATGCGAGCTTTGTTTGTATGGTGCGATACTCCGTAAGAGTGGCCTTGCGATCGCGGTATTACTCAGCGTTTTCTAAGGCGAAATTTTTTCAAAAAGGAGTCGTTGCGATGCAGCAATCTATTAGCTTGTCAGTTGAAATTCCTGAGGATCTGCATGCTTCCGTTCAATACTATTTAGATATTCATTCTGGCTGGAGCCAGGATCGGTTATTTTGTGCAGCACTGTCTTTATTCTTGATGCAGAATGGTGTTACCGAGCGGCAGATTAGCCGAATTTATTTAGATAGTCTGTTTGGCCAGCAGCCAGGAAGTAGAGAAATGGCTAATTCTAACCCTTAGTTTTAGAAGTTGTTTTCTGGTTTTAGTATTTGCTATATGAGGCTGGCTGGCTGCGCTTATTATAAAATTAGTGGAGTGAGTTGGCTTTGTAGACGATCACCCCACTGCTGCGCGACCTCTGCAATTCCTTATCGCTCAGACTCGCTGTTCCATAACTCAGACCAATTAAGTTTCCATCGGCTGAGCTGACGCTCAAGAGACAACAACTCAGTCGCAAAATCTATATACGTGTCGAGATTGATAGTAGGAACAGACCACTCAATGAAGAACTGACTTTTTCTGACTAGTTGATAGGCAACCGGTTTCTCTATCCCAGCCGTCGCCACTACCTGAAGTTCAATGAGGCTAAGACTTACACTCTTCATCTGTGAGGCTTGACCAGTTTGGAGATATTGAGTTTTTAGCATATCCCAGCTCATTGCTATTAAGCGATCATAATGTAGAAGCGGCGCTAACTGTAAGTCGTTAACGCCGCTTCTATTTTGCAAGATAATCAGGCCAATAGAAGATTAATCTAGATGCGATCGCACCGCGTTCTCCAACACATCCGCCATACTCACGCCCTGCTCTTTAGCCATGACCTTCAGCTTAGAGAATAGCTCGTCTGAGATGCCGATTCGATTGCGACGCCGCCCGGTGCCAACTGCTTTCATTGGCTCGTAGGTTTGAGTAAATTGGCGGAGGTTTTCGAAGCCGTAGCGATCGCAAAAATCGCCAAAGCTTTCGCCCTCGTTACGGTTCTGCTTAAAGCAGGCGAACAACGGCTCAAATTCCCTCTCCAAGTCGTCTTCGTGCAGCCTTTCCAGGTAAGGGCGCGCCAAGCGAATCTGATTAGGCGAGCCACCCAGCCATAGCTGATAGCTTTTAGGCGCTTGACCGACAAAGCCTATCTCCGCCATATAAGGACGCGCACATCCGTTCGGACAACCTGTCATCCGGGTTGTAAACGTCTCGTTTTTAAGTCCTAACTTGTTCGTTAGCTTGCGAATTCTCTCTAACAGGCTAGGGATGATGCGCTCGGACTCGGTAACGGCTAGGCCGCAGGTGGGTAGGGCGGGGCAGGCCATGGAGTAGCGCTCTAGCGAGTCTACTTTACTGTCGGGCGTGATGCCGTCGCGGTCTAGAATCGCTTGAATGGCGGGTTTGTCTGCCGGGTCGATGTCGCAGAGAATGACGCTTTGGTTGGGCGTAACTCGCATGGAGACGTTGAACTTTTCAACAATCTCACGCAGGGCGGTTTTGTTGCGCAGCTTGCCCTGATTGTGGACGCGGCCATTGCGAATGTGAACGCCAACGAACAGCTTGCCGTCGCCTTGCTCGTGCCAGCCCAGATAGTCTTCAAACTTCCATTCGGGAAGATCCTTCCAGGGTTCTAGCTTTTTGCCATAGCGCTTTTCGACTTCTTCAATGAACTTAGGCAGTCCCCAGCGGTGAACTAAGTACTTCATTCTTGACTGGCGACGGTTAAATCTTTCGCCGTAGTCGCGCTGGGTAAAGACGATGGCCCGCACAAAGTCGTAAATGTCGTCTTTGTCTATATAGCCGAGGTGGTCGGCAGTGCGGGCAAAGGTTTCTTCTTTGTTATGGGTGCGACCCATGCCGCCGCCTGCCATTACGTTAAAGCCTTGCAGCTCGCCGTTGTCATCGGTGATGACGACCAGCCCTACGTCTTGCGTGTAGATATCGACGGAGTTATCGCCCGGTACAGTGACGGCGCATTTGAACTTGCGCGGCATGTACTGTGCGCCGTAGATCGGTTCAATTTCTTGTCCGGGGATCACGCTACTGTCTTGGCCTGTACGCGTTGCGACAACCTTAGGATCTTCTTCGGTGGTAACGACTTTCTCGCCGTCTACCCAAATTTCGTAGTAGGCGGGCGTTTGCGGCGTGAGCAGATCGGCGATGTTGTCTGCGTATTGGCGAGCGAGGATGTACTCGGGCTTGTTGGTGTAAGGCGCGGGTGGGGCCATGACGTTGCGGTTAAGATCGCCGCAGGCTCCCAGGGTAGACCCCATACTGCGAATAATGTCGCCCAGGCTAGCCTTGAGGTTTTTCTTGAGGATGCCGTGGAGCTGGAAGGCTTGGCGTGTGGTGGCCCGCAGGGTGTTGTTGCCGTACTTGTCGGAGATATCGTCTAGCGTGAGATAGAGCTGAGGGGGGATGTAGCCGCCTGGATTGCGTAGGCGAAGCATCATGGAGTAGGGCTTTTCCTGACCTCGGACTACCTCGTCGCGGTTGTATTGCTGGTAAGAGCCGTGAAATTTGAGGATCTGAATTCCGGCTTCGGTGAAGTGAGTGGTGTCTTCTTTTAGCTCGGTGAGCAAAGGCTCGCGCAGGAATGAACTGCGTTCTTTGATGCCTTCCATCTTAGAGACTTTTTTCTCTACGTTCTCTACAGTTTGGGCTTGAAGTGGCGTTTGAACCATGAGGATAGGCGTCTGGCGTGATGGATCTATCGAATGACCGGTAACCCGGTCGGGATAGCGGGGAATATGTAAGAATTCTAACACTGCGATCGCGGAGCCGGTTTTAGACTTTATGAAAATGACCGATTGCGATCGCATAATTTGATATTGTTTAACCCTTCGCCCCCATGACCGATTCCATGATGTACGCAGAGGAAATGTACGTATTCCTCACTCCCGATGCCGTAGAGACGTTTATGACGCCGCCAGAACTTGCGGCCAAGCTACAAGCCATCCTTGAAAATCACGATGGTCCAATGCCTAGAGAATTACAGGGCTTAGGCTCTCATGCGGAGCAAGCCAAATTTCTGCTGGAAAATCACTGCGACTTTGAAGTGAACCCTGGCGAGTCTGTCCAATGGTATGCCGTTCGATTGGAGAAATAGCCGCTCTACATCATGTTTTTCTCGGCTAATGCGCTTTAATTTGCTGAACTTTATGCAACGACCGCCTTCATTGCTAGATCTACCTTTTTATCAGCGGGTTGAGTCACTTCAGCTTCAATTCCAGGGCCAAAGAATTTCTCAATTTTAGACTGCTTTTCCTGCCATTTCTCAAAGGTGACGTAGGGCGAATCAAATTCGAGTACAAGGGTGTAAGCACCGTCTCTTTGCTCTTCGCGCAGTCCTGCGAGTACAGGGCGCTGAGTGTCATTAGGACTTAGCCCCAGGCGCTCTAGCGCCTCGTCTAAATGGGCTTCTTGGCCGTAGCGATATCGCGTGACGTCTTTGCGTACTTGCTCCTGAGTTTGCGTAGCCTGATCGCGTAGGGCCATAACAGCTTCGCTAGTGAGCTGCGTGTAAGGTGCGGGCCTTAGCTCTGCTGCACGCAAGGCCAGTCCACCTAACAGGATCGGGATGCCGTAGAAGAACCCGATCAGGTTTAGCGTGGCGTTTTCTTGGGCGTAGGCGACGAAACCGATAATGGTAAGAACGCCGCCGACGGAGAGGAGGACGATGCCTAGTGGGATTTTGCGCAGCATGAGGTCGGGTTCTCTGATTTCAAAGGGATAGTGATTATGCAAGCGATCGCCTGCAAACTCGCACTACAGACAGGTGCTGATGACGGTCTTATGCAAGTAGACTTTTTGATATAAATTTCAGTGCGGTGTAGATGCCGCGACTGATATAGGTATGCTTAACCTATAAAGAAATGTAACTCAGTCGGAGTCCCCTTTTTCATGGAATTTGCAGCCCTCCAAACCAGAATCGATCTCATTCGCACAAAGCGTCAGTCTTTACTGCGCCTGCTAGAGCAGCCTGGTATTGGCACTTTGCGTATTGATATCAACCAGGCGCTAGAAGAAATTGACGACTTGTTAGAAGAGTTTGATCGGGCTTTTCCAGCTTAGGAATGTGCAGGTCAACGCGAAGTGTCAGCATCCGTACTACTCTAGATATTGCGATAAGACACGGCGATGGGCCTTCGATTAGTCATGGGTAAGACATTTTCAGTTGAGATTAGCCATCAGGGATCGACGCATACGATTCAGGTGCCGGAAGATCAGACTATATTAGAGGCCGCTCATGCAGAGGGTTTGGATTTGCCGGTTTCTTGTAGCGCCGGGGTTTGTACGACCTGCGCGGCGTTGATTTCTGAGGGCAGCGTGAATCAGGCAGATGGCATGGGTGTGGGCACCGAGCTACAGGCGGATGGCTTTGCGCTGCTTTGCGTCGCCTATCCAACCTCAGATATTAAGCTTGAGACCGAGAAAGAAGATGAGGTTTATAAGCGGCAATTTCCTCAGCCCGGTCAATAGTCCTTTCGTTCTTGAATGCAGACTGAACTGATTACGCTTGAAGTATCTTTGCAGACGCCGCCCGGAAAGCTACGAGCGGCGATCGCTGGATCGGATTTATTACGGTCTGATGCGTTGCGATCGCACATAGAAACTAAACTCACGGAACATGGCACGCCTCTCCGCTGGGCCATTACCGCTGTAGATCAGGCTAACCAAACCGCCAAAGTAGAAGCCATCGTTACCACCGTCACGTAATGCTTTGATAGCGCCTAAGTTACATACGACTGTTTTAATTGTGCCGACTGGCGTGGGCGCAGCTATTGGCGGCTACGCGGGAGATGCTTTGCCGGTGGCTAAGGCGGTGGCGCAGGTGAGCGACCGGCTGATTACGCATCCGAATGTGCTGAACGGGGCGCAGCTTTATTGGCCGATGGACAATGCCTACTATGTTGAAGGCTATGGGCTAGACCAGTTTGCGGCGGGGAACTGGCAGCTACAGCCTGTGCATCAAAATTCGATTGGGCTGGTGATTGACCAGGCGGTAGAAGACGATCTGCGCTGGCGACATTTGCAGGCGGCGGATGCGGCGATCGCAACTCTGGGGCTAGACGTGCGGGCCTACGTGACGACTGATATGCCTTTGGGCGTGACGCTGAAGACGACGGACTCTGGGGCTTCTTGGGGGACGCTGGAAAATCCGGGTAGCTTGCTGCGAGCGGCAGAGCGGCTGATTGCTGAGGCACAGGTGCGGGCGATCGCCGTAATCGCCCGTTTCCCAGACGACGAAGATTCTCCGGAACTGGAAGCCTATCGACAGGGCAAAGGCGTCGATCCACTGGCGGGCGTTGAGGCGGTGATTAGTCATTTAGTGGTGCGCACTTTCAAAATTCCCTGTGCTCATGCGCCTGCGCTTTTGCCCTTGCCCCTAGACCCTAATATTTCACCTCGTTCGGCAGCGGAAGAAATTGGTTACACCTTTCTACCTTGCGTTCTAGCAGGTCTGAGTCGGGCACCTCAGTTTGTGTGCGATGAAGCTGCTCTGGCGGCTGAGACAATTTGTTCTAGCCACGTAGACGCGGTAATTGTCCCAGCTTCTGCGTTTGGGGGCAGTGCGGTGATGAGTTTGGCTCCGATGCTGAATCGGCGGGGCGGACAGGTGATTGCGGTGGGCGAAAATGCGACGACGATGGCGGTGCGAGCGGCGGATTTGGGCATTCGGGCGATCGCTGTCGAGACCTATTTAGAAGCAGTAGGCGCGATCGCGGCTTATCGGGCTGGAGTGGTGCCAGATGCTTTGCGGGCGGGCGATCGCCGAATGACTGATCTTGGTGGCGATCTTCCTCATTAAAGAATGCAGCCTTCCTAAAGCTGACTGACTTTTATATTGCTATAAGTAGCTCTAAGGGTCGGAAATCTGCCTTTTGCAGTGCGGCTATCCAACCGGGCGGCTGTCTATACTGTTACTAGCCGATATAACGATGCCTAAAACTGGTGAGCGCAAGCTGTTCTAATCGCTCAAAGTTAGGCTAGGTTTATTTATATAAGCTTTTATCCATTCATGCAGATCTGAGGAAGAAAGACATGGGATTGTTTGATCGCGTTAGCCGGGTGGTGCGCTCTAATCTAAACGCAGCAGTGAGTTCTGCGGAAGATCCTGGAAAAATCCTGGATCAAGCGATTATGGATATGCAGGAAGATTTGGTGCAGATGCGTCAAGCTGTGGCTGGGGCAATCGCCTCCCAAAAGCGCGTACAAATGCAGGCTAGTAAGGCGCAGACAGGCGCAACTCAGTGGCAGCAAAGAGCGCAGCTAGCATTGCAAAAGGGCGACGAGAATTTGGCTCGCGAAGCGCTAGTAAGGAAGAAAACTCAAGCTGAAACAGCGTCGGCATTACAGGCCCAACTCGATCAGCAGGCGGGAACAGTCGATGCGCTAAAGCGGCAGCTAATTGCGCTGGAGAGCAAAATCTCTGAGGCGAAGACTAAGAAAGACATGCTCAAGGCCAGAGCGAGCGCGGCAAAGGCGAACGAGCGGCTGCAAAACAGCGTTAGCAGTATGAGTACGAACAGCTCTATGGGCGCGTTTGAGCGGATGGAGGAGAAAGTACTGCAAATGGAAGCTACGGGCGAAGCAGCGGCTGAATTAGCTGGAGCTAATTTGGAGAGTCAGTTTGCGCGGCTAGAGTCTGGCAGTGACGTGGACTATGAGTTGGAGGCTTTGAAAGCCTCAATGGGAGGTGGGACGCTGCCACCGGGACAGGAATCTCGGGGTGCTTTGCCAGCAGGCGAGGAGCAGACTTCTGAGGTGAAGGACAAAGCTGTTGATACTGAGTTGGAAGCTTTGAAGTCTGAATTGGATAGTTTGTAATTAATCCGATTTAATCTGCATTGCTTGATTCCCCTGTTTGGATGTATGTCCGGGCAGGGGCTGCTATTTTAAACTTTTCGTAACCACTTACCTTCTAGTTTGACTATGCAAATTGCTGATCGTTTAGCGCCGCTGCAAACCAATGTTTTTGCCGATATGGATCGGGCTAAGGCGCAGGCGATCGCCAACGGCAAGCCCCTAATCGACTTCTCATTAGGATCGTCCGATTTGCCGACGCCGCCTCACGTGCTAGAAGCAATTGCCAAGGCGCTGAACGATCCTGAAACTCACGGCTACGCGCTGTTCAATAGTACGAAAGATTTTAGGATAGCGGCGGCGCAGTGGTACGAGCGGAAATTTGGAATTGCCGTTGATCCTGAGACCGAGGTGATGCCGTTGATTGGCTCGCAGGAAGGTACAGCGCATCTGCCGTTAGCGATCATGAATCCGGGCGATGTGGCGCTGCTGTTAGACCCTGGCTATCCTTCGCATGTGGGCGGAGTGTATTTGGCGGGCGGCGAGATTTATCCGATGCCGATTGTGGCTGAGCATGACTTTTTGCCAGTGTTGAGTGATATTCCCTCGGCGGTGGTGGAAAAGGCCACGATGATGGTATTGAGCTACCCGCATAATCCGACGACGGCGATCGCCCCGCTCACGTTCTTCAAAGAGGCCGTTGCCTTTTGCCAGCAGCACAACATTGTGTTGGTACACGATTTTCCCTATGCCGATTTATATTTCGAAACTGACCCGGTGCCTTCGATTATTCAGGCCGATCCAGAGAAGTCGGTTTCGATTGAGTTTTTCTCGCTGTCGAAGTCTTACAACATGGGCGGCTTTCGGGTGGCCTATGCCATTGGCAACGCGCAGCTCATTCAGGGACTGCGGCAGGTAAAGGCGACGGTAGATTTCAATCAGTATCGCGGGATTTTGCGGGGAGCGATCGCCGCCTTAAATGGCCCTCAAGACTGCGTATCGGATATGGTCAATACGTTTGCGAGTCGGCGAAATGCGGCGGTCTCGGCGCTGCAATCTATCGGTTGGCCGGTTGCAGCGCCTTTGTCCACGATGTATATCTGGGCGAAGCTGCCGGTGGATTTGCCTCACGGCTGGGCAACGAACTCGATTGAATTTTGTCAGGAACTGGTTGCAGCGACGGGGGTTGCCCTGTCTCCAGGCAGAGGATTTGGACCGTCGGGAGAGGGCTATGTCCGCTTTGCGCTGGTGCAGCCGCCAGCAATGATTGAAGCGGCTATTGAGACAATAGGAAGATTCGTCTATAAAAAAGCTTAAGATTCCGTAAGAATACTGAGCCAGTGTGATTTAAACCGGTGCTTGAGGGACAGACATCGTCTCATACTGAGAAGATCTCAACTATCAAGCTGTTTCTACTCCACCTCCAGTGTGCCGAAAAGTTCTATGTCTCCTCTGCCCTCCGCCCAGGTTTTATTACTAGAGAAAGACGGTACAAACCGCATGTTGTTTGCCGAATATCTGGAACAGTGTGGCTACTCGGTTTTTCAACTTTCGGACGAGCGTGAAGTTTTTGAGAGCTTAGAGAGCTGTCGGCCCGACGTGCTGGTGCTTAACTTGAAGATGCCAGCGATTGATGGGTTTACGATTATTGAGCAGGTAAGAGCGCATGTTTTGTGGCGATCGCTGCCTATTTTAGTCGTGACGGGCTATACCCTGACTAAGTATCAGCGGCGGGCCTACCAGTTGGGAGCCAATGCCTATCTCACCAAACCCATGGCCCCTGATGCTTTGAGCGCGGCGATCGCTCAACTCGTGACGCAATCCTCCAGTCGGCTGGCTAACGATTTATCTAACAGTCTGGCTGATAGTTTTGCCAAAAATCGCTACGCGCCTGCTGAAAGTCTTATTGCCTGATAGCTGGCCTAATCGCCGGACTTACTTACTTTGTAGCGACTACTGCTAGCCTAGCTGCTGATCTTTTGGGGATCTGCTTTCCTGCTGATCGAGAAAATCTTCCACCATTTGATTTAGCTTTTGGACAGATACGCCGACTTCTACAACGGACGCTTCTAACCGGTTCGAGACAATCGCCATCGACTGAAGCTGGTTAAGGATTTGACTGACCGAGGCTTGATACTGACTCTCGAATTCTTCGGTATTCACAGGAGTTTACGGGTTAGAAAGTGACAAGTATTCAGGCTGAGCGTCGATTAAACGGCTCATTGCTATCTATCTATCTGACTTGCTAGGTCTCGTGATCGCAGACATAGCGGTCACGGAGATGGATAGTGCTTTTATTTTCTGCTATCTCCGTATATTTATCGAGGGCCGCACTGATTTACCTATCGAATCTTTGTGATCGCATCGCTATTCTTTAAAGGCGTATTGTTGGGTCAATGGTTCCAGCGCGGGTCTAACGTAAGTATAAAAATTGTTTAGAAAGATCGAAGCGATGTCTGAAGCTTCGGCTTAGAATAGGGATTGCGCCGTACGGGGCGTCTCCGTGACGGTTGCTTCCTTCATCCTGCCTTACCTGTGTCTACGTCTGCTGCCGAAAAAACATTGCTAAAAGATCCCGAGCGCTTGACCGCTCGGCTAAAGGAGATTCCGCAAGAGCCGGGTGTCTACTTTATGAAGGACGAGACTGACCATATTCTCTACATTGGTAAGTCTAAAAGTCTGCGAAACCGCGTTCGGTCGTATTTTCGAGATGGTGCGCATCACCATACGCCGCGCATCGGCACGATGGTACAAAAGGTGGCAGAAATTGAGTTTATTGTTACCGACACTGAAGCTGAGGCGCTAGCGCTAGAGGCAAATCTAATTAAGCAGCACCAGCCGCATTTTAATGTGCTGCTCAAAGACGATAAAAAATATCCCTATCTCTGCATCACTTGGGGAGAAGACTACCCGCGTATTTTTATTACCCGCAAGCGGCGCAAAGATGCCAAAAGTCGCTATTACGGGCCTTATGTCGATACCGGGCTGCTGCGACGAACGCTGCAAATTGCTCAGCGAATTTTTCCACTGCGGCAGCGCCGACAGCCTTTGTTTAAGGACAGACCCTGTTTGAACTATTCGATTGGGCAATGTCCAGGTGTTTGTCAGGAGCTGATTACTCCGGAGGAATATCACAAGATTGTGCAGCGAGTGGCGATGGTGTTTCAGGGGCGATCGCAAGAGCTAATTGACGTTCTCACAGCGCAAATGCACCAGGCGGCTGAGGCGATGAACTTTGAGAAAGCGGCGATGATTCGCGATCAGCTAAAAGGGCTAGATACGCTGAGTGCGAATCAAAAAGTGGCACTGCCGGATGGCTCTATTTCTCGCGATGCGATCGCCCTGTCCGCCGACGACGAGCATTCTTGCGTCCAGCTCTTTCAAATTCGCGCGGGCCGTTTGGTAGGTCGCTTAGGCTTTGTGGCCGATACTCAGTCGGGCACGCCGGGTGAGATTTTGCAGCGAGTGCTAGAAGAACATTACCGGATGGTCGATCCGGTCGAAATTCCGTCTGAAGTACTGGTGCAACATGCTTTGCCAGAAGCCGACATGCTGGCAGAATTCTTGACGGTGCAAAAAACGCGTAAGGTCGCCATTGAAGTTCCGCAGCGGCAAATGAAAGCCGAACTCGTTGAGATGGTCGAGCGGAATGCTCAACATGAGCTAGCGCGTACGCAGCGGTTTACTGATCGCAATAATCAGGCGATGCAGGATCTCGCAGAGCTAGCCGATTTGCCGGGGCCGCCTAAGCGAATTGAAGGCTACGATATTTCGCATGTTCAAGGCTCGGATGCGGTAGCTTCGCAGGTGGTGTTTATGGACGGGCTACCTGCCAAGCAGCACTATCGAACTTACAAAATTAAAAACCCAACGGTGACGAGCGGCCACTCAGACGACTTTGCGAGTATGGCTGAAGTAATTCGGCGGCGTTTTCGGCGGTACGCGGAAGATCCTGATCTGAAGCGATTGGGGAATCCCGACTGGCCCGATCTGGTAATGATTGATGGTGGTAAGGGCCAGCTATCGGCGGTGGTTACCGAGCTAGAAGAAATGAATCTGCTGAGCGAGCTAAATGTAGTGAGCTTGGCCAAAAGGCTTGAGGAAGTTTTTACGCCTGGGGCTAAGCAGTCTTTGGATACTGAACCGGATCAGCCAGGGATTTTGCTGTTGCGGCGCTTGCGAGATGAGGCTCACCGATTTGCGGTTGGGTTCCACCGAAAGAAACGGACGGAGCGGATGCGGCGATCGCGCCTAGAAGACATTCCCGGTCTGGGACACCACCGCCGCAAGCAGCTCCTCGGCGAGTTTCGCTCTATCGACTACATTCGCGAAGCCTCACCCAAACAGTTGGCCACCGTTGACGGCATTGGCCCCATGCTGGCCCAGCAAATATACGATTACTTTCATCCTTCGGCAGCAGCCGAATCCACAGAGTCTGAAAAAGTTGCAGCACCTGCAAAGACCTCAGCGTAGACCTAAAAGTGTCCAAAGCAACGTACTTGCAAGACATTAAGATAGCGACTTGCTCAACTTAATTGAAGCGATCGCAATAAGCCGCTAAACAACTCTGCTTTTTCGATTAACAATTGCCAATTAAATTGATGAATAAAAGTTGTGTTGTTGTGTACAAAACAGCAAGCTCATAAGGAAAGAACGCGCTCACTATTTGTTTCATATCTTTATGTATTTTCTCCTAAATTAATGTTTATAACTCAATTGATTTACAGCGGCAAATATAAATTAAAGCTTAATTTATGCTCAGTTTCTGAGGACAGAGGAAAAATAAAAAGCCGTATTTCTGTGTGTATAAAAGCCTGATCCCCTTGCGGCGAAAGCAGTCCAGGAAACTGAGGATCGCTCTTTGAATGGGCGATCCCCAGTTTTTATATATCTTTAGATATTGGTCAGAGGTCGATGATATTGGCATAATAAGATAACTGAGAGATTGATGCTGAAACGCTAAGTTTTGTTCGTGGTGTTGCGCCAGCAATGAACGAGTTCATTTTCATCTCTACCAGAAAAAGTCAAAAACTAGAGCTGAATTATGAAAGCCATGGAAAGTCCAACAAAGTCATTTTTAGAATCATTGATTAGCAGTTCTAAGATGTCGTCTTCGGCGGATAGCTCAATGGCTAAGACTACATCAGCTTCATTCGCCTCGGTAACTACTATGCAAAGAGTTAATTGTCCTACTTGTGGCGGTTCTGCTGAGAGATATCGCTCTTTGAGTGATAGTTTGGTTCGCACTCAGTGCGATCGCTGCGACTACCTCATGGTGCTTTGCGAAGACACCGGTAGAGTCATTGAAGCCTACGCGCCTAGCTTCGCACCTGCTGCCTTAGCCAGCTAGACTATGCTCCAAGGCTACTTATAAACCTTTCGATCAATCATTAGTTCAGCCAACCCCGAAAAAAGCCTGCGTGTCTATACAGAACGCAGGCTTCTTTATGTGAAAATTGCAAAGGCTAAAGGCTATAGATCTTAAATACTGCCAGTCTCACTAAGTTATCGGTTAATCAGCACCTGCTTAAGCGCAATCAGCGCATCGGGTGGCTCAATGGTTTTGCCAGCCGACGCTCTCGTTTCGACAGCGCTAAACCCTACTAAAAGATATAAAGCCATTGTCATGATGGCTGCCTGCGTTAATTTGAATATCATTTATATTAGCCTTTCTTCTCACCCGATTACCGCTCAGATTAGTGAGTTGTTAGAGTCTAGCGAATCAGTGATGTTACCCAATCTCAACTGGCACAGCACAAATCAATAATTATGCAAACCTTAAGAAAAGACTTGATTTCGCCTGTTTAATTTCTATGGCGTCTCTGTTGCGGCTAGGGCTATTCGCTGCAC
Source organism: Nodosilinea foveolarum (assembly GCA_003242035.1). Taxonomy (GTDB): domain Bacteria; phylum Cyanobacteriota; class Cyanobacteriia; order Phormidesmidales; family Phormidesmidaceae; genus Phormidesmis; species Phormidesmis foveolarum. Next base: position 68,657 of record QBMC01000001.1, read on the forward strand.
CCAAGTTGTGCCTAATGTATCTTGTATCTTCTAATTCGTAGATGTAGAGGTAGTGAAGATTTAGGCTTGATATAGGTAACTGTTAGATGAGGCTGGATGTCCGTTATGTCATGGGTTTTACCCTATGCTTTTAAAGTATTTTTATTTAGTCTTTATTTAGGAGAGCGCTTTTGAAACTTGCTTTCATCATTGATCCGATTGCGAAGTTAGACCCTGGGCACGACACGAGTGTCGCCATCATAGAAGCGGCGCAGGTGTTAGGGCACGAGGTATACGTGACTCAGGCCGACCGATTGGGTGTAGTTGATGGTAAGGCTTATGGTTGGCTACAGGCGATGAAGATGACGCCCGTGACCCTAGCAGATAATCGCTGGGTGGGCGTGTCGGACTGGTACGAGCTAGGCGAGCTGAAGTGGCAGCCGCTAGAGGCGATGGATGCGGTCTTTATGCGCAAAGATCCGCCGGTAACGGTGCCTTATTTGTATGTCACCTACATTTTGGACTATGTGGATAGCCGCAAAACTCAGGTGATTAATTCTCCAGCAGGGCTGCGAGCGGCGAATGAGAAGATGTATGCCTTGCAGTTTGACAAGGCGATTCCGGAGACGATTGTGAGCGCGGATAAGCAGGTAATTCGGGCGGCGGTGGAGCGCTGGGGGGCTGGCGTGTTGAAGCCTTTGGGAGGTAAGGCAGGTGAGGGGATTTTGTTTTTGGAGGGGAGCGATCGCAATTTCAACTCCATCATAGAAGTCAGTACGCACCAGGGCCAAGAGCCAGTGATGGTACAAACCTATTTGCCCGCTGCCAAAGAAGGCGATAAACGAGTGATCTTGCTCAATGGCGATCCGATTGGCGCGGTGAATCGAGTGCCGACGGGCAAAGAATTCCGGGGCAACATGGCGGTTGGCGGTCGCAGCGATAAAACTGAGCTGACTGAGCGCGACTTAGAGATTTGTCGGCAGGTCGCACCCGCGCTGAGAAAGGACGGCCTAATCTTTGTGGGCATTGATATTATTGGCGGCTTTTTGACTGAGGTAAACGTGACTAGCCCGACTGGAATCCGCGAGGTAGATAGGCTAGATGATGTTCGCTTGGGTAATCAGGTGGTGGAATGGGTCGAAAAGTCCGCTCAGAGCTAACCTCAATCATGTTTAGCCTTCGTCTGGGTCAATGCCGAGTGCCTTAAGCTGAGCGGCCAGTCTTTCAGCTCTTGCCTGGGCTTGGTTTCTCTGAGCTTCGGCTTGGTTTCTTTGAGCTTCGGCTTGTTCGCGTGCTGTTTCTGCTTCTGCCAGATTTGTAAACGGCTTACCATCTGGTCTATATATTTTGAGCGTTTCCGCAGTCATTACAAAGCGAATCTTTAGGGAAGGACTGATCCAGTCGTTGATCTCTGGGATGATCTCCAGGCGTTGCCCTGCTCTTTGCCAGCCGATTAGCTCAATGTCGTAGGGATCGTAAACGTAATATTCCTGAACGCCGTATTTTTGATAAAACTGAAACTTTTTCGCCATTTCTCCGGTTCTGTTTCCAGGTGAGAGAATTTCGAAGACGACTTGGGGGGCGATGCCTGCTTCCTTCCACTGCATGTAAGAGCCGCGATATCCTTTTGGTCGTCCCAATGCGACCATGGTATCGGGGGCTTGGCGAATGGTATTGCTGCCTTCCACTGGATACCACAGCAGATCGCCTGCTACGAAAACGTCTAGGTCGTCTTTGTAGAGAGCTTGTATGTTTTCCTTGATGTCTACAATCCACTGGAACTGTTCGGTATTGTCTGACATCGGTTGCCCGTCACTATCGGGATAGACGATCTCCGTTTTGGAAAGCTGCTGAACCATAATTCAATTGCAGTCTTGATTGCTGAGCGGCTATTTATAGTGTAACGGTTAGGGCTTATCCCCGGCTCGAACCCTGATTGATGCCCTGCGAGCGACAGCGACTTTTCATGACAACTTCTTTTTTGCAAATTGCGGCAGTTCCTCACTATTGGCTCTGTGATGTTCGAGTTCCCCGTTCCTTACTTAGCCATGAGTGTTTTGCTGTAGCGGGTGATGAGCACTTCTCCTTTGGAGAGGCTTTGCCAACGCCCGAAAACCTAGCTGCGGTAGATATAGAGATCCGAGAAGGAAAAATCATCAGCGTTCAGGCTATGGATTCTAGTGATACCTCTCTTGTTCCTTCTATAAATGCCGGTTCTAGTCTGGTCTGGCCTTGTTTTGTAGATATGCACACTCATCTAGATAAGGGACATATTTGGCCTCGAAGTCCTAACCCCGATGGGACTTTCGATGGGGCTTTGGAAACGGTTCGCCAGGATAGTTCGCAGCGATGGGATTTTGAAGATGTGTATCGGCGAGCGGAGTTTGGGCTGAAGTGTAGCTATGCCCATGGGACTCAGGCGATTCGTACTCACCTAGATGCGTTTGATGGGCAGGGCGAAATTAGCTTTGAGGTGTTTAGAGCGCTGCGAGACGCTTGGCGAGGAAAGATTGCGCTTCAGGCGGTTTGTTTGGTGACGCTGGATTACTTTTTGGATAAGAAAGGAGAAAAGCTAGCTGATTTGGTGGCTGAGTCTGGGGGTGTTTTGGGGGGCGTGGCGTTTATGAATGCGGATATTGTTGCTCAGATAGATCGGGTGTTTGAGCTAGCGATGGAAAGAGGACTAGACCTGGATTTTCATACTGATGAGAGTTTAGACCCGGACGATATTACGTTGCGTTTGGTGGCGCAGGCGGCGGTGCAGCATCAGTTTGAAGGACGCATTACCTGCGGGCATTGCTGTAGTTTGTCGGTGCAGTCTGAGGCGGCGGTGCGTGAGACAGTGGCGGCGGTGAAGGCGGCGAATGTTTCGGTGGTGAGTTTGCCGATGTGCAATTTGTATTTGCAAAATCGGCGGCAGGGGCGATCGCCTCGGTATCGGGGGGTGACGATTTTGCGAGAGCTGGCGGCGGCGGACGTGAAATGTGCGATCGCCTCAGACAACTGCCGCGATCCGTTTTTTGCCTATGGCGACCATGACGGACTAGAAGTATTTACACAGTCGGCGCGGATTGGACATTTGGATCATCCGATTGGCGATTGGCCTCGGGCGGTGACGCGATCGCCCGCTGAGATGATGGGGCTAGATAACGCGGGTCTGATTGGTGAGGGAATGCCCGCAGATTTGGTGATGTTTAAGGCGCGGAGTTTTAATGAGCTGATGGCGAGGGGGCAGCGCGATCGCGTGGTCATTCGCAATGGAAAGCAGATCGATACAACCCTACCGGACTACGCTGAGCTGGATGATTTGATGAGGTAGTTGGATTTGAGCGCTCCGTGAAACCCAACATCAGCGATCTGTAGACGGCTGGGATGTTGAGTTTCAGCGGATTTCAATCCAATCTAGGCGACTACGGCAGTGGGAAGATAGCCCATCTCTTCGAGCTTGCCAATGACCTTGTTGACGCTCTCGTCTAAGCTCTCCTTGTGCGTTTCGCAGTTCACTTCGGGGTTTTTAGGAGCCTCGTAAGGATCGCTAATGCCGGTAAACTGCTTGATTTCGCCCGAGCGGGCTTTGGCATAGAGACCTTTGACATCACGTTCTTCGCAGACTTCGACCGGGGTGCTGACGTAGACTTCAACGAAATCACCAATGCGATCGCGCACTTCTTCTCGAATCGCTCGATAAGGCGAAATGGCAGCAACCAACACGATCACACCGTTGCGCGTCAGCAGGTTTGATACAAAGCCAATGCGACGGACATTTTCGTCGCGGTCTTCTTTGCTAAAGCCGAGTCCCTTGGTAAGGTTAGTGCGGACGATGTCGCCGTCTAAAACTTCTAGATTGACGCCGCGATCGCGCAGTCTTTTAGTCAGCTCATCGTTAATGGTGGTTTTGCCCGCGCCGCTGAGACCGGTAAACCAGACGGTGACGCCGCGCTGTTCTGATGACATGGTTATTTACTCCTAACTTCATGAAATGCCGGTTTTACCAGAAGGAGGGCACCGGCTGGCCCTGGCTTCGGCTACGCTCAGCCAGCCGGGTTTGACCGAGGGTTGAGCGTAGCCGAAACCCGCCAGCTACAAGCCGTACAGCAAAATAGCCAGCGGCGGCGTGATAATCGCCATCAGCAAGCTCAGCGGCCCACCTACCCTTAAAAAGTCTAGAAAGCGGTAGCCGCCCGCGCTGTAGACCATGGTGTTGGTCTGGTAGCCAATCGGTGTCATAAAGCTATTGGAGGCGGCAAAGGTGATGATAAAGGCCGTAGTCAGTGGGCTGATGCCAACGGTGCGAGCCACCTGAACGCCAATCGGTAATAGCAAAATGACGGATGCATTATTTGATAATACGGCGGTCAGGATCACGGTGAGAACATAGATTAGCGTGAGCAGGCCGTAAGGAGAGAGGCCGCCGCTGGCCTGAACTAGCTGGCTGGCGATCCATTCGGTTGCGCCCGAGTTCTGCATGGCGGTGCCTAGCGGAATTAGACAGGCAATCAAAAAGATCACGTCCCAGCGGACGGCTTGATAGAGTTCGCCTGGTTTCAAGCAGCCAGTGAGTACCATAAGCAATGCCCCTGCCAAAGCTGATACCAGAATAGGGAAGTCGGTAATGGCCGCCACCGCAACTACAGCAGCACCGATTCCTAAGGCAATACTCGCTTTGTTGGTTCGTAGCGTTTCTAAGTCGCGCTGTTCTAGCAGAAGTAGATTGCGGTCGGTTTGAATACCGACTAGGCTTTGTTTTGGCCCTTGGACAAGTAGCAAGTCGCCGAATCGGAGGGTGACTTTTCCCATGCGATCGCGCACCAATTCCTGTCCTCGTCGAATGGCTAGCACCGTGACGTTGTAGCGCTGGCGAAACCGAACGTCTTTGAGCGTAGATCCGACTAGATCGGAGTTGGAGATGATCAGGGCTTCGGCGATCGCTTCCTCTTCGCCCAAATTGCCCTGCCAGGATTTTTGGCCAAACTGCACGTCTGGAAGAATTTCTAAGCCTTCGCTTTCTCGAATTTTCAACAGGTCTTGCTTGCCTCCGCGCACCATCAAAATGTCTCCTGCGGCCAGCGTTTTATCGGCAAAGGGCTGCGGAAAATGGCTGTTGTCGCGGATAAGTTCGAGCACGTCTACATCGAAGCGTCGCTGTAGCTGGCTGGCCCGTAACGTTTGGCCGACCAAACTAGAACGAGGTGTGACAACTAACTCGCTGACGTACTCCTTCATGCCGTACTTTTGGCTGAGTCCCTGATCGTTAACCTGCCGGTTGGGGAGCAGGAAGGGGGCGACGATGGCGAGATAAGCTAAGCCGACGACGAAGGTGATAACGCCCAGTCCGGTGAACTGGAATAAGGAGAATTCGCCAATGCCTAAATCTCCGGCTAGGCCGCTAGCTAAAACGCTGGTAGAGGTGCCGATGACCGTCATCATGCCGCCTAAAATGGTAGCAAAAGACAGCGGCATAAGTAGCTTGGACGGCGAGATCCGATGCTGCTGGCAGAAGTCTTCGACGATGGGGAGGAAAACGGAAACGATCGCGGTGTTGTTGACGAGTGCGGACATGGGGCCGACGATCAGGCCCAACGTGGCTACTTGCTGACCTAGCCGCTTGCCGCCCCACTGAATGAGCCAGGTGCTAGCCTGTTGCAGTGCGCCGGTTCGAGCAATGCCCGAGCTAAGCACGAACATAGCCAGGACGGTGATGGTCGCTGGATTGCTAAAGCCTGCAATGCCTTCTTCCGGGGTGACTTGCTTAAGCAAAATCAGGGACACCATGACGCCCAAAGCGGTGATGTCGGCAGGAAATTTTTCGAGGATGAAAAGGACTAAGGCGATCGCTACCACACCCAGAGTTAGGACAATGCTGCTCATAGAGTTACGTGTTTTGTGGATGCGGCGGAGCGCTAACTTTAGCAGGTGCTTGTCTCGTTACTTGTCTAGCTAGTCGTCCTTTACGTCGTTCTTACCTTCTCAGCCAAGCTGCTAGCCGTTGACACTGGCACACTGCGGCTAGCTTCTTCTTCACTAAGTTTGGGTTGTAGATACAGGTTTTCTAAAAGTACCGCGCTACCCGCTACCCAGGGCGGGACAATCAAAGCCCCAATAATGCCTAGCACTTGAGCGCCGCCCAGCACTGCCAATAGCTGATACAGCGGGTGAACGCCGACTGAGTTGCCTACTAATAGAGGATCGAGGAGGTAGGTTTCGATGTTTTGGATCACAACATAGAAGACAATCACCCACACAACAGTCCAGCCGCCTAAGGGAATCGCTACGATCAGCGCTGGGATAGCTCCGAGTAGGGGACCCAGAAAAGGAACGAGATTGGTGACGCCCGAGATCGCACCCAAGCCAAGCGCAAAATCTCTGAGGCCCAAAAAAGGTAGGCCAATGCTAGTGACTAGAGCTAGCGTCGCTGATACGAGGAGTCTGCCGCGAATGTAGCTGCCAATGCGATCGCCGATGGTAGGCAAGGACTGACTAACCCGCCAGTTCCAGGGTGGAGGCAATAGCCGGATAAAGTTGGCCGTGAGGGTTCTGCTGTCGGCGAGCATATAGCCTGAGATGAAGACGGCTAGCACCAGGCTGAGCAGCGTTCCAAGAATGTCGGTGGTGAGGTTGAAAGAGCGCAGGGCGACCTGACGGGTAGAGCGAATGGCCCAGGCCGCGATCGCCTGTACGTCTAATTGGTCGAAGACCTGAGTGGTGAAGTCTGGGCGATTATCGTTGAGTACCAAGATCCAGGCTTCGATCTGCATGACGGCTCTACGCAGCAATAGCGGGAGCTGTCGAACCAGGAGCTGAAGCTGGTCGAGTACGGTGGGGCCAATCAGTAGAATGACGCCGACCAGGGTGCTGATAATGGCGAGGTAGGTAAGCAGGGCGCTGACCCACCGAGGGATTTTGTACTGTTCGGCCCAGCCAACGATGGGTGCAATTGAGCAGGCGAGCACCACCGAAATCATCACCAGTAGAAGCAGTCCTCTGAGCTGCCAGCCGATAATAGCGGCGGCGATCGCAGCAAACACTACCAATACACTGCTCAAAGATATAGATAGTCGCTGTTCAGAAGCCATAGTATTCGCACTGGGCCACTACTTTTTACGCCCCTGTTCCGTAGATTCTAATTAAAGCGTATATCTGAACTCATCTATCAATAGGCCCGGTGTCCAAATGCCGCCGAGCGATCGCCGGTCATAGGTATCTACGGCGGGTAAAAAGGTTGCCTGATCGCTCAGGTCAATTAGTCCTTCACCTAAAAAGCGGTAGAGATTGTCGTCAAACCTGAGGTTTTCGATGGGCGCGACGATTTCGCCCGCTTCAACCCAGAAGCAGGCATAGCGGGTCATGCCGGTGAGTCTTCCAGCAGTGCGATCGCTCCAGTTGAGATAGTGCAGGTTAGAAACATACAGGCCGGTATCTAGCTGGGAGAGTACCTGATCGGCGCGGAGATTGCCAGGGGCGACGGTGGGGGCACGCATAGATTCGGCCTGGTTCGCCGCATTGCTGAGCTTGCCGTATTCTTTGGCACTGCGATCGCTCACCAGAGAATTTGCCCAGCGTCCGTTTTCAATCACCGATAGCCGGGTGGGAGCCAGTACGCCATTTTCATTGAATCTAGGTACGTCTGTACGCTGAAAGTTTTCGCTAAGTGAGAACTTCTCAGAGAGTTGAGCGTCACCGCTTTCTAACTGTCTAAAGGCGCTGTTACCTTGCTGTAAGTCGGCTTCGCCTAGTCCGCCGCCCCAAACGACAGTGTCGATGATGTCGGCAGCGGCGGCGGGGGCGAGGTATGTACGATACGCGCCTTTGGAGACGACTTTGGTAGGACGGTTGAGTAAGTCGAGCTGTTGCTGTGAGTGGCGGATGTTGCGCTGATAGTCGGTAAGGCTCCAGCGGCTGCCTGCGAGAGTGCCTTTGACGGCCTGGTTGGGGCGATCGCCAAACAAAGAATAGTCGAGCGTAAAAGAAGGCGTCTCAAACCAGTGGCGATTTTCAGCAGAGTCGCCGTACGCGCGATAGGTCATCCCGCCCGCGTAGAGACCCGAAAAGTCCAGGTCTTGCACAATCGAAAGCAGCGTTTCGGCGACGGCTCCTGGTAAGAGCAATTGCCCGACGCGGACTTCTCGACTGCGACCTTGCTGGGTTTTGGTGGGTAGCACCAAGTAAGGATCAACGGGGACTTGAGGAAGGTCTGCCTGTAGCACTCCGAGGGCTTGGCTCAGCGCTGACCAGTCTGCGTCGAACTGACCGGTAAAAGGGAGGTATGCGGCGGTGGTGCGATCTGCGCTCATGAGTGAGAGCTGCATTCGACCATCGCGGACGGCCCCGGTTTGGCGTACTTTGGCCTGAGTGACATACTCCCACTCTAAGCCCGAGGGCTATAGAGTGGGCTTCCTGAGTCCC
>QBMC01000200.1 GCA_003242035.1 Nodosilinea foveolarum
GCGCATAAGCGATGCTCAACTTGAAATCGGGTTTTCAGTCCCTAACCTATCAAGCTATCTCTGCAAATGAAATAGCCCTGGGGATGTATGTGATTGACGATATGTTGCCCCAAGCTAACTGGCCAGAAGGTCATGCTGAAAAAGTAGATAATCTGATCGCTACGCTTGAGCAATTGAGGGGATTTTGGGTCACAAAGCTATCTTGGGCTAGCGGTATTATTGTGGCAACTAAACGATGAAACCGCTAGATATCTGCAAGGGCTAGTTTGGCGATCGCCCCAAACTTAATTCGATTTCCCGTGCTCAATGCAGGCGCACCTAGAATCAAAATTGAGAACTTCATCGCGCTAATCGCAAAGGGCAAGTCATGAATGTAATGACCGTTGACGAATACCACGCCAAGATTGATTGCGATGACAACCTCAACCTTTTTCGGGGAGAAATTCTTGGCCTGAACGAAGATGCAGATTTCTATGAAAAAAGCCCAGCCGAGCTTCGCATCGAGTTCAAGCATTCACTCCGGGTTTTTCTGGATGTATGCAAGGAAGAAGGAATTAAGCCGCAAGCTCAACCGTTCTAAGAAGCTAGATTCTCTAGAGCCAACTGTAAATCCTTCGTCAACTCTCTAGAGCGCACCTTCGGCTCACCTGCCTTGTAGTTAGAGACGCAAATAGGCTTACCAATGGCCACCTTTGCTGTACCTCTCCATTTAGGACAAGGCTCGCTGTATTCAAGACTAATCGGCACAATTTTCACATCTAGATTCGGACGACTGCGCTCAGCTCTAAGGGCAATGCGAGCCAGACCCGGCTTCAGCGAATGGATGCCATCTTTATAAATATTGCCTTCTGGGTAAATCACCATCATTTCTTTTTCTTGCAGAAGCTGTACGCCGTGGCGCAGGGTTTTTACAGAAGGACGACGAACGTGAACCGGAAAGCCGCCCAGCCGTCGGATAAACCAGCCCTGAATGCCTAGACACTCATCAGCCGTCACCATAAAGCGAAGATATCGGCCCGCCTGCTTGCCCAACAAGCCGACTAAAAGGGAATCCCATCGAGCTTGATGAGTTGGGGCCAAAATAACCGGGCCAGTTTCCGGAATGTTGTCTTGGCCGGTGATTTCTATATGGCTGAAGTAAGCAGGAAGAACTAATTTTTCGCCGATTCCGTACATGATGGGCGCGAGCCAGGGCGACAGCCGAGACTGCACAGCAGGGCAAGGATGGTCGGCAGGTAACGCCATATCTAAAGAATTCATAATCATAAGGGAAGAGATAAGTGCACCCTGTAGTGGCTGCCTATAGTGGCGTGTAGAGGTCTGCGCTCAGGTCGAAGAGGGATTCTTAGATGGGCAAGTTAGCGCGGGATTGAAGGGGATAGCTCAGTGAATAGCTGATGCGTAAATGCTGCGCTTAACATACCGACATCACTGGATGAAATTGAGACGCAAGTTGACAGTTTGAAGGCTGGTCTGTGAGGTAGCAAACGAAGCTGAGCTAATGCTGAGTCCAAACTAAGAATGGCCTGGGAGAATGACTAAACCGTTTAGTTTAGAGGCTTTTTAGGCGTTGGCGAAGCCTCTCTTGGGGAGAATCGCCTCTCCTTAAACCAACGCTGTAATTGCTCTCTACAAGGGGCTTCTAAAATGCCGCCAATCACCGCTAGCCGATGGTTTGAGCAAGGCCCATCTGGAAGGTTCAAAACAGAGCGAATGGCCCCTGCTTTGGGGTCATTGGCTCCATAAACCAGTAAGCCCAAACGCGATTGGATGATGGCCCCAGCGCACATGGGGCAAGGTTCTAGCGTGACATAGAGCGTGCAATCGTTGAGGTGCCAGTTGCCAAGCTGTTTGCCAGCGGCACGTAGGGCCAGCACTTCGGCATGGCCAGTGGGGTCGTGGTCTTGCTCTTTGCGATTGGTGCTGTGGGCGATAAGCTGATTTTTGGCATTGACGATGAGGGCAGCGACGGGGACTTCGCCTTGGGCGGCGGCGGTGTTAGCGAGGGCGATCGCTCTCATCATCCAAAGCCGATGTTGTAAGTAGATTGGGTTGGCGATCGCCGGTGGCCCAACACCTAAGAATTCCTCAAACTCTGCTGCTGTCTTTAAAACGTCAGATTCTGGCATATCAGCAAATAGACTGTCCTCTGTTGGGATATTTGAAATATCGTGCTCGTCCATCGCAAAAGTACTATCTATAGCGCCCAGATTCAGCTCAAATCAGAGATCTATCCGCACAATGACGGATCTCATCCACAATGGGTTTGTATCAAGTGCCATACTGACTATAAGCAATATGGCAGCAAAGCCCTTCAAACAGTATGGTGACCACCGTCGATTTTCTCACTCAGCTCAACCCTTCCCAGCGCCAAGCTGTAGAACATTTTTGCGGCCCGCTGCTAGTCGTGGCCGGAGCCGGATCGGGAAAAACGCGCGCCCTCACCTACCGCATTGCCAACCTGATTCTAAATAAAAAGGTCGAACCAGAAAACATCCTGGCCGTCACCTTTACCAATAAAGCCGCTCGCGAAATGAAAGAGCGCATCGAACGCCTGTTTGCAGAGCAGGAGGCGATCGCTCGCCACGGGAAGCCGCTGCACATGCTGCCAGCGCCCGAGCAAACGCAGCTCCGCTCCTATGTATACAAGCATTTTCTCAAAGAGCTATGGATTGGCACCTTTCACTCCCTTTGCTCACGTATTCTGCGCTACGACATCGAAAAGTATAAAAGCCCCGATGGGTCAACCTGGACGCGCAGCTTCTCCATTTTTGACGAGTCAGACGCGCAGAGCCTGGTCAAAAGCATCGTCATCGGGCAAATGAACCTGGATGATCGCAAATTCAATCCGCGATCCGTTCGCTTTGCTATCAGCAATGCCAAAAATCAGGGCCTCACCCCCGACCAGTACGAAGAAGAAAACCCGAACTTCAAAGGGCGCAACGTTGCCGAAGCCTACCGCTACTATCAAAAAGGGCTATCCGCCAACAACGCGCTAGACTTCGATGACCTGATTCGGATGCCCGTACAGCTCTTTCGCCAAGACGAGAAAGTGCTCGACTACTGGCACCGTCGCTTCCGTCACATCCTAGTAGACGAATATCAAGACACCAATCGCACCCAGTACGATCTAATTCAGCTATTGACCACCAACGGCAAGGGCGACAGCTTCGACGACTGGGATAAGCGCTCCGTCTTTGTCGTAGGCGATGCCGACCAGAGCATTTATTCCTTCCGCGCCGCCGACTTCACCATTCTGATGGGCTTCCAAGAAGAGTTTGGCGACGGCCTCTCGGACGACGACACGCAAACCCTAGTCAAGCTAGAGGAAAACTACCGCTCCACTTCCAACATCCTAGATGTTGCTAACCACCTGATCGAAAACAACACCGAGCGGATCGACAAAGTTCTCCGCGCCACCCGAGGGGAAGGCGACGCCATCTTCTGCCACCGCGCCGACAACGAGGCGATGGAAGCCGAATACGTCGTCAGCCAAATTCGCAATCTAGAAGGCAAAAACCCAGAGTTGAGCTGGAAAGACTTTGCTACGCTTTACCGCACCAACGCGCAGTCTCGGGCTTTAGAGGAAGTGCTCACGCGCTACAGCGTCCCCTACCGAGTCGTCGGTGGCCTTAGGTTCTATGATCGCCGCGAAATCAAAGACATTCTGGCCTACATGCGTCTAGCGGTAAATCCAGCAGACAGCGTCAGCCTCAAGCGCATTATCAACACGCCGAGGCGCGGCATTGGTAAGACGACCATGGACAATTTGGACAAAGCCGCCGCAGAACTGGGCGTTCCACTATGGGACATCGTAAAAGACGAAACCTCAGTGAAGACCCTGGCAGGACGAGCCGGTAAAAAGGTCACCGAATTTGCCCGCATGATCAGCGGCTGGCAGGAGCGGGTAGAAACGGCAACCCCGACCGACATCGTGCAAGACGTGTTGGAGCAGACGGCCTACATCGAAACGTTAAAGGCGAAAGGCACTGAAGAAGACGAAACGCGAATTGAGAACATTCAAGAGCTTTACAACGCGGTCGTGCAGTTCGAGGAAGAAAACGAAGACGCGACGCTGCTGACTTTTTTGGCGAATGCTTCTTTGAGTTCCGACAGCGACGACAAGGAAGATGGCGATCAGGTCACGCTAATGACGCTCCACGCTTCTAAGGGTCTGGAGTTTCCCGTTGTCTTTATGGTTGGCCTAGAGCAGGGACTTTTCCCCAGCTTCCGCTCGCTAGAAGACGCCGCCGCCATTGAGGAAGAGCGTCGGCTTTGCTATGTGGGCATCACCCGCGCACAAGATCGATTGTTTATCTCTCATGCTAGAGAACGCCGAACCTACGGTGCAATGCGTGAAGTTTCAACGCCGTCTATCTTCCTGGGCGAGCTACCGCGTGACTACATCATGGCAACGGTGCCCAGTGCCTTGCCCGAGCGCTGGACTTCAACCAACCGCGAAGCCAAGCTAAAAAATCCTCAGCCCAATTTGAACAAGCCCGGTACGCATGAGAACGATTGGAGCGTGGGTGCGCCTGTGATTCACAAGGCATTTGGCGAAGGCAAAGTCACTCATATCTTTGGCGCAGGCAATAAGATCTGCTTGGCGATCCACTTCCCTGGTATTGGTAAAAAAATTATCGATCCGAGGACGACAACTTTAGATCGATTGGATTAGAGGCTTTCTCAGGAAGAAGTTTGGCAGAGAGTTAGTCAGATTACACTTGCCTATAAAACTAACAAGAGAGGAGGAGGTCTTTCACGATCAGTTTCAACCCTGGCTGCAACAGAGGCTAGGTGTTCGATCAGTCACTTCTTGGGCCAAGCTAATTATGCTCTCTTGTCATGACGAGAAGACGGGGTTTGAACGTTTTTTTGAGCTGCTATCGGAGTTTCAGCAGCAAAGAGCGGCATCTGCTCAGGCGACTAAGCCAGTCTCAATGCCTTCCGTTTCTGAAGCGCTCACTACGCACTAGCAACAGCCGAGGTGACAACTTCTTTCTCATCAAACAATCCATCAGGTTCGTACAAGTACTCGAACCAATTGCCGAACGGATCGCGACCGTAGAAAGAGGCTGTGCCGTCTCGGTGATCGTGAATTTTGCCAACTTTTACGCCGTCGGCTTTGAGCTTTTCGTAAGCCGTATCAATCTCTGCTCTGTCGCTAAATACAAAGCCAAAGTGCGGCCCCGCCTGATCGTAGTCGGGGCTCATTAGCGCTAGTCCGTCTTCACCCGCTTTCAGATAGGCCCAGTCACTGTCTTGCCAAACTAGCTTCATGCCCAAGTTTTGGTAAAACTCAGCGGCCTTTGCCACATCCTCTACGCATACGGCTACGTGGCCTAGTCGCTTCATTTGCATCGTCATTTTCCTCTAGTCGGTTCGGTCAGTCAGTCTGTATCAATTCATTTATTCTAAAGCAGGCGGCGGGTAGTTCCTTCTGGCCTGAAGCAGATTCTACTGACGGTTTTTACTAAATCCGACCGTATTTCTCTATTCTGACTTACCCGGTACTATGAGTACATAAGAGACAGCAGAGCTTTCAAGGCGATCTAGCTGGCTTAAAACTAGAGCACTTTTGAGGATTGATTTCTATGGAAACCACTTTTGATTCTGACAAGCGGAAGCTGCTATCCATTGCTTCTCACGGCTCCATCTTTTTGAGTCAGTTAGTACTCTCCGCAGGCGTCCCGTTTGGCATTTTGCTGCTTTCTGACGATCCGGTCAGTAAGGAAAATGCTAAAGAAGCGCTGAACTTTCATTTCAATATGTGGCTGTATAGCGTATTGCTGATCATTCCAGCGGCGCTGCTGATTGGACTGCCCTTCGTTGCTTTATTGGGGCTGGTACAGTTCATTATGCCAGTCTTCGCTATTCTCAGTAGCGTGACAGACCCAGACCATTCTTACCGCTATCCATTCATCTTCCGCCCTCTCTAACTCAATGGGTTGGATGAGCTGACTGAAATCTAGCTACATCATCGGCGGAATCGTCAGACCCTTTAGCGGTCTGGCGATTTCTTTTTGAGTCAGTCCTTTGCCCTGAATGAGAACGCCAAAGTTGCCGAGTCCCATTGGGCTGATGAGCTGCTGCAAAGCATCGCGGCGCATCATAATTTGCTGGATGTTTTGGCCGTTAGCGATTTGATCGGTGGGATTGGAGAGGGTAGAGAGGCGATCGCCCATCCCCAAAGCCATCAAAAACAACCCTTGCTGCGTAAACCCCAACTGCTGCAAACCCACTTCCTCCCCGCGATTCTCCAGCGCCGTAAAATCTACATGCGCCGTGATGTCCTGCTCACCCACATGGATAAACGGATTATTATGATGGCTGTGGCGGTAGTAGCACTGCAAGGTTCCTTCACGGCGAGCTGGGCTGTAGTAGCGCTGAGCGGTGTAGCCGTAGTCGATGGTGAGTAAGTAGCCTTTTTTGAGGCGATCGCCCACCAATCCCATCCAATCCAACGCCGCCAAATTCACCTCAGTGCGATAGCCATTCTCATAGCTCGCGACATCCATCTCAACCCGCTCAAAATACTTTTCAATTTGCGGCGTAGAAAGCTCGCTAACGACTGGCGTCAACCGATCATCTTCGACAGTGACCCAAACTTCTTTGAGCTTTTGATCCTGTACCTCTACCCAATGAACCGGAAAGGCGTCAACTAGCTCGTTAGAGAAGAAGCAGCCGACCACAGAATCCGATGAAATATCTTCTAAGGTCTGCCAGCTCAGCGATACGCCTTCATTTTGCCAATGGCCCAGTCGCTTTTGCTGCTCGGCTTTTAGCGTCGCTGATTTTTCTACGATGATGTAGTTTAGGGCGTGGAAACAGGGTGAGTGGTGCGATCGCAACCACCCAATCACATCTGCCGCCACCAACCCTTGACCCGCGCCCATCTCCACCAATGTAAAGCGCTCAGGCTCGCCCAACGCCACCCACATATCTACAAACTGCACCGCCAACAGCTCACCAAAATCGTGACCCATGTGCGGCGAAGTGACAAAATCTCCCTGTGGCCCAATTGCCGCCTCTTTTCGCTGAGTGGCTTGGCTGGAATAGTAGCCAAGCTGCGGATGATAGAGCGCTAGCTCCATGTATTCAGCGAATGTGATGCGTTGTTTTTGAGTTTGCTGAATACGCTGAGTGATTGCTTGTTGTAGAGTCTCGTTCAATGGTCATACCGAAGCTGAGTCCTCTATTAGGATAGAACCTAATTTAAAGAAAACGAACCATGTACAAAAACTAAGATGTGGTTGAAGAACGAGGGCTATATTGGTACTGTTCTAAATCTCTTTGAAGCTAGTCTAGAAAATCTCTAACACCATTGAGAAACGCTGGAAATGTACTAAATAGCTTTTGGTCGAGGTGTTAGTATTTCTTGGGCACGCCCTGAAAATTTCGTTCCAGGAAAACGCTCGATTAAATTTCTCAAAATTTTTGTTGCATCGTCTTTTTGCCCATTTCGAACATACTCTCGAGCTTGATTGAACATTGACTGTGCTTCTCGCTCATCGTCTCCATAGACTAACGATGATTGCTTTGGCATAGAAATAGTTGAATCTACTATTGGCTGTGACAATGGAGTACCAAAAAGCTTAGCCTTTTGGGAATCGAACTCTTGTTGAGTAATTAGATCTTGTTTCAGAAGCTTTCCTAAGCGTTCAATGTCACCAATGGTAAGTTGACTAACTGTATTATCTGGGGACGAGACAGCATGTGAGGAATCTACTGAGTTTGAGCTGACCTCGTTCTTGGTGTTGCGAAGACAGTCCTCAATGCAGGGCTATTTCATTCTAAATATACGTTTAAGTGTGTCTAGACTAAACTGGCAGC
>QBMC01000201.1 GCA_003242035.1 Nodosilinea foveolarum
ACTAAGACCTTTCTTCCTTCTTCGCATACCTTTTTGGGGGGAGTTGAGCAATTACCGCAACTTTTAGGGTTAGCTCCACTGACGCACATTAATCATGAGCTACCTCAGTTTCCTCTAGAAAATGCGCTTGTGAAGCGGCAAAGCGATCGCCGCCGCGCATATCAGTAAACGCCCAATGTGAAGCCAGTAGGTGTATCTATTTTGAGGTGCGAGGGTGACCCAAAATCGGCGGTTTAAAACCACGCCGCTAAGCTTATTTCTTCGTCAAGCTCTCGGGGGTTGTTAAGGAATATTTTTGCACCCCCTTGACTCTCTCCTTGACTAGAGGGTCTATGTTAATAGCACTGATACGATTAGTCACCTGCAGACTTCTACGGAAAAGGCGTCAGGTAGAAGACAGAAGTTCAACGGACAAACGAATACATTATGAAACTGCAACTCAACGTTCCTAACATGGCCTGCGGCTCCTGCGCAAAAACCATCACCAACGCCATTAAAGAAGTAGATCAGAATGCAAAGGTTGAAGCCGATCCTAAGACCAAGCGCGTCGAGGTAGAAACTGAGTCCTCTGAGTCTTCTATCAAGCAGGCCATCAAAAATGCTGGCTACGCTGCGGCCTGATATTAGCATCTAGCTTCTAACGCCTAATTTTCATCAAAATTCTTCAAAAGAGAGGAAAGACCCCGTATGACAGCAACTACACTCAAGCTAAAAGGCATGAGCTGCGCGTCCTGTGCAAACAGCATCCAGTCGGCTATTCAACAGGTGCCGGGGGTCGATAGCGTTCAGGTAAACTTCGCGGCTGAACAGGCCAGCGTTGAATATGACGAGCGCAATACCAATCTGGAGAAGATTCAGGCTGCCGTAGCAGATGCTGGTTACGAGGCGAGTGAGAGAGAAGACTTAGGGATTGGTGAAGAAGATGCCAAAGAGCAAGAGGAGCGAAAGTCACAGCAGCGATCGCTCCTCACCAAAACGGTTATCAGCGGCGTCGTTGGCGCAGTGCTGATTTTAGGTACGCTGCCAATGATGTTGGGGATAGATATTCCTGGCTGGCCCATGTTTTTGCACAACCCGTGGCTACAATTTATTTTGGCAACGCCTGTTTTGTTCTGGTGCGGAAAATCGTTTTATGTGGGTGCGTGGAAAGCCTTTACCCATCGCGCAGCTAACATGAATACCCTCATAGCGCTCGGAACAGGTGCGGCCTACGTCTATTCTCTCTTTGTGACGTTATTTCCTGGATTCCTTCTCTCACAAGGACTTGCGCCGGAAGTCTACTACGAAACGGCTGTCGTTATTATCGCCATGTTGCTGCTAGGCCAATACTTCGAGAACCGCGCTCGCGGACAAACGTCGGATGCGATTCGTCAGCTTATCGGCTTGCAGGCAAATACAGCTAGGGTAGTGCGGCAAGAGGAGGAAATTGATCTGCCGCTTGAGGAGGTTGTTGTTGGTGACATTATCATTGTTCGCCCTGGTGAGAAAATTCCAGTTGATGGTGAAGTGACAGCAGGTACCTCTACAGTCGATGAGTCGATGGTAACCGGAGAACCCATCCCGGTTAAAAAAGAGCAGGGCGAGGAAGTTATTGGCGCAACCATTAACAAGACAGGTAGATTTAGATTTAGAGCTTCGCGGGTTGGGAAAGACACGGTACTCGCGCAGATTGTTCAGCTTGTGCAGGATGCTCAAGGCTCGAAAGCACCCATTCAAAAGCTAGCCGATCAGGTAACGGGGTGGTTTGTGCCCGTGGTCATTGCGATCGCAATTACCACCTTCGTCCTCTGGTTCGTCATCATGGGCAACCTGACGCTGGCTTTACTTACTACCGTAGGCGTTCTCATTATCGCCTGCCCTTGCGCTCTGGGACTGGCCACACCGACTTCTATCATGGTGGGTACAGGTAAAGGCGCTGAGAACGGCATCTTAATTAAAGATGCTGAAAGTCTGGAACGCGCCCATAAACTACAGGCCGTGGTGGTGGACAAGACTGGCACGCTGACGGAAGGAAAGCCGACAGTTACAGACTATTTGACCGTGCGCGGTACGGCTGATAGCAATGAAATAAAGCTGTTGAAAATGGCGGCGGCGGTTGAGCGAAATTCAGAACATCCGCTTGCTGAAGCGGTAGTGAATTACGCTAAGTCTCAAGGCATCGATCAGAAGCAGCTAACCGGCGTTCAAGACTTCGATGCGGTCACGGGTAGGGGCGTTCAAGGGACAATCAATGGACACCTGGTACAAATTGGCACCGAACGTTGGATGCAGGATTTAGATATCGACACTCAATCTCTTCAGTCGCAGCGACAGGCGTGGGAACAGGCGGCAAAAACCACAGCCTGGATTGCAGTAGATGGCAAAGCGGAAGGGCTGATGGGCATTTCTGACGCGCTGAAGAAAACCTCTGCTCAAGCTGTCAGCGCATTGCAGAAGATGGGATTAGAAGTGGTGATGCTGACTGGAGATAACCAGCAGACGGCTGAGGCGATCGCTCGAGCAGTCGGCATTCACAGAGTCTTTGCAGAAGTTCGCCCTGACCAAAAGGTGGCAAAAATTGAGCAATTACAGTCTGAAGGTAAACAGGTTGCTATGGTCGGCGACGGAATTAATGACGCGCCTGCGTTGGCGCAAGCCGATGTCGGAATTTCAATTGGGACGGGGACAGATGTGGCGATCGCCGCTAGCGACATTACCCTCATCTCGGGCGACTTACAAGGCATCGTCACTGCCATTCAGCTCAGCCAAGCCACCATTGCCAACATCCGCCAAAATCTGTTCTTTGCCTTCATCTACAACGTAGCGGGCATTCCAATCGCAGCGGGCATTCTCTACCCTATTTTCGGCTGGTTGCTAAATCCAATTATTGCGGGCGGAGCAATGGCCTTCAGCTCAGTCTCCGTCGTGACCAACGCCCTTCGCCTCAGAAACTTTCAACCTAAAGGTGTTCGATAGAGCATTCTCAAACCTATGAAAAAACAGCTTCTAAAGAACAAATGGCTACTCAGCAGTTTGCTAAGCGCTAGTTTATTGCTCATTCCTCACGCGGCTAGCGCGCAAATTTCACAGGTCGATACAGGCGAATTTCGACAAATTGAACAGCCTCTTGGCCTGAAAGTAGGGGTCGCTGCCGCTGGCCTTGGCCTCATCGGGATAGAGCTATGGTGGTTTCTTCTGAGCAAAACCAAGGCGCAATCAGCAACAGCCTCCGAGGGCATCCAGTTCATAGATATCACCGTAGATGGCGGCTATACACCAAACCAGATAGTCGTGCAGGCAGGTCAGCCAGTAAAGCTAAACTTTTTGAGAAAAGATCCTAGCAGTTGCCTGGAGCAAATTATTCTACCCGACTTCAACAAAGCGATAGACCTGCCGTTAAATCAAACGACGACTGTAGAGGTTTTACCTCAGAAAGCAGGTAACTATACTTTTCACTGCGGCATGAATATGTTTCGCGGCACCATGACTGTAAAAAAAGACACTTAGTTTTGCCAATCTATCGCAATCAGCCCTGCCTGCTGAACGACCCTGAAACTCATCCTGAGGTTTAGATTAGCTCAGAGGACGATAATCTATTGACTAAAAGATCCCAGTAACTCTGCTATGATCCTAGCAATATCAGAGCCTATCGGAATCGTTTTTTGGAGCCTAGAATAAAATGGATTCAGCTTTATTAGAAGCTCCATTTGAACCTGTTGCCGTAGAAAAGGCAAATACTTCCAGCTTAAAGTCTAGCTTGTTGAAACAGGTGGAATCGCGAGATACAGATCCGATGGCCAAAAAAGTCCGGTTTGCTAACGAGACTTTAATGCCTCTGTTTAACGAGCTAGAAAAACGTAATCCTACGCCTGAGTTGAGTGAACAAATTCCGCTCTTGAAAGGTGTTTGGTTTCCGGTTTGGTCTACCAATCCTTTTCAGGACATTTTGCCAGGGCGAGTGCATCGTGAGTCATACCAAATCTTTGGTGACAATGGCTACTATGCTAATCTAGCCCGATATAAACCGGGGCAAAAACGGCAGGCGCTAAGCTGGCTCTCTCGCTGGCTACTGAGTTACGATTTGATGATTATGCAGAGCTATTCTGTTCAAGCTCAAGCGACTGGTGCACCGACTCATCCCCTCGCACCTAAGCAACCGGGTCAGGAATATTGGGACATTCAAAACGTCTCTATCCAGCAGTCTCTGCGCTTTGGATCTATTTCATTCAATGCTGACGCTGCTCAAGCTTGGTTCGATCAAGCGATCGCAAAGCATCAGCAGTCGCCTCAGCTTCAACGGCAGGATTCTTTGCCAACGCAGCGAACTAATCGCGTTGCACCTAAGCAGTACCAGCAAATATCCAAAGCGAGACCTCGATTAGACAATCTGTATATTGATCGGGAATTTCGTCTGGTTAAAACCCAACGCGAAAAATCCCAGCGGCCTTCGTACACCGTGGCGGTGCGGCCAAAGTGACATTCTCCTGACGCTGACTGTGAGAAAAATCGGCCGACTCAGAGACTTGCTATGGGCACAGATACAGATGTTTGGTGGAAAAAAGCGGTCGTCTACCAAATCTATCCGCGCAGCTTCCAAGATAGTACTGGCGACGGGATAGGCGATCTGACTGGAATTATACAGCGGCTAGACTATCTCAAATGGTTGGGTATTGACGCGATTTGGCTCTCGCCAATTTACCCGTCGCCGATGCAAGACTTTGGCTATGACATTACTCATTACACCGGTATCGATCCGCAATTTGGCTCGCTTCAGGACTTTGATCGCTTGGTTGAGCGATCGCACACCCTCGGCATTCGAGTCATTCTCGATGTTGTCCCCAACCACACGAGCAGCGAACATCCTTGGTTTTTGGCCTCGCGGCAAAGCCAAACCAACCCGCAGCGGAACTGGTATATCTGGCGCGATCCAAAGGCTGACGGCGGCCCGCCTAACAACTGGCGCAGCGTGACCGGCGGTTCGGCGTGGAGTCTAGACGAGCTGACCGGGCAGTACTATTTACACAGCTTCCTCCCCTGCGAGCCAGATCTCAACTGGCGCAGCGCCGACGTTCGAATGGCCGTTGCGTCTGCCCTTCATTTCTGGCTAAGTCGCGGCGTAGACGGACTGCGGATCGATATGGTGGACTTCCTGGTTAAGGACGCCACGTTTCGCGACGAAGCCAATGCTGGCTATACGTTTGCGACTGCCCAGCGCCATCTCAATCAGCCTGAAGTCGCTCAGACCATCGAAGAAATTTGTCGGGTGGTCAACGCTTATCCCGATCGCGTTGCCATTGGCGAAATCAATCCGGGTTCGAACGTGGCTCGAACCGTCAGCTACTACGGCAAGGCAGCGCGATTGCAGCCTTTTAACTTCGGTTTGCTGGGCCTACCCTTTGAAGCAGCCGCGCTAAAAGCCTACATTCAAGCTTACGAAGCGGCGCTACCCGCTGAGGCTTGGCCAAACTACACGTTGGGAAACCACGATACGCCTCGTCTGGCAAGTCGCTTAGGCCAACCCAAAAGCCGTTTAGCCGCGCTCCTATTGCTAACGCTGCGCGGTACGCCTTATCTGTACTATGGCGACGAACTCGGGTTAGAGAACGTCGTTATCCCCTCCGATCAGATTCAGGATGTGTGGGAGGCGCGTCAGCCTGGTAAAGGCCGAGACCCCTGTCGGACACCGATGCCTTGGCGTAGTGAATCGGGCGCGGGCTTTACGCAAGGCGAAGCGTGGCTGCCAATCGGCGACCAGAATAGGCAACGCAATGTTGAGCGTCAGCAGCAAGATGAGGCGTCACTACTGATGCTTTATCGTTGCCTGATAGCGATTAGGCAGCGATCGCCAGCACTGCTATCAGGCAGTCTTCAGCTACTCAATGCGCCTAGCGAAGTACTGATGTACGAACGGGCGCTAGGAGATAGTCAAGCGCTAACTATCGCCAACTTCAGCAAAACATCTCAACAGATTGTTCTGCCGTACAAAGCTAGCGGCTGGCAGAGCCTACTCTCGACGCAAGCTAGAGAGTTGTTTAAGCCTGGAGACAGTTTCGAACTTTTACCTTATGAAGGCATTCTGTTGTCCTGAGCTGAGGGAGAAAGGCGGTTCGGCGGTTGTGGTCTGTATGGCAGCTACCGAGCGGAGGATGATAGACTTGCGGATATGGCAAAGGTTCATTATGAGACTGAGAAGGTTGTAGGATACGTCGACTAACTAAGCCGATGCCGCTCAGGAAAAGGCAAGAGAATCTATTTATGGCGGCGAAATCTTTATTTGTAAGGGATGTCTGGTACTACGGGCTTCCAGGTCATGAGCTTAAGCCTGGGCAAACGAGCGCTAAAACTTTTCTTAATGAACCGATCTTATTTGGGCGCACCCTGTCAGGGTCTGTGTTTGCGCTGCGAGATACTTGTCCGCATCAGGCCGCTCCGTTGAGCGCAGGCACTTTCGATGGCAACAAAATAGAGTGCGCTTTTCACGGCTGGACTTTTGATGAAACCGGCCAGTGTACGTCCATTCCCTCGCTAGCCAGTTCGCAGACTTTCAATACCACTTGTCTGAAGGCGCAGGCATATCCGGTGCGTGAGGTGCAGGGCAATATTTGGATCTATATGGCTAGTCACGCCAGTCATCAGGGCCAGATAGACTTGACTGTCCCACAGGTGCCGTTTTTTGGCGATCGCCCCTACCAAGTAGCCTACTCCATGCAGTATGCCAGCGATATAGACCATGCCGTCGTGGGCCTGCTCGACCCGGCGCATATTTCCTATGTGCATCGGGCCTGGTGGTGGCGATCGCCCGCCAAGCTTCAAGAAGTCACCAAACAGTTCAAGCCTTCGCTGCACGGCTTTACCATGCAGCGGCACCAGCTAGAAGAACAAACCCTGCTCTACCGCCTAATCGGGGCTAATCCAGAAGTTGAAATTTCCTTTCAGCTACCCGGCATCCGCATTGAGCACATCTCAACCGATAAAAACACGGTCTGTAGCTTAACGGCAATGACGCCCATCTCAGAAACCAAAACCGAAGTAACCACGCTGCTTTACGCGACGCTGCCCTGGTTTCCCCTGTTTAAACCGCTCGCACTTCGGTTTATGCACAGCTTTTTAGAGCAAGACCGGGTGATTTTAGCCAAGCAGAACACTCGGCTACAAGACGCCCCTGCGACCAAGCTAGTGGGCGACGCGGATACCCAAGCGCGGTGGTACTTTAGGTTAAAGAAAGAGTTTGCGCGCTCAGCAGCAGAAGATCGTCCTTTCGTTAATCCGATCAAAGCGAAAACGCTGCGCTGGCGAAGTTAAAGGACTAGCGGGGGCATTTGAGCAGAATATCACGGCTGCTCAGATTTGATGAGTTCTTAAGCGGTCTATTGCTCACCGGAGACAGGCGTTGTTGAGGGCGATGTTGGCGGCTAGGTTGTGATGATTTGTGTATTTGGGATCGCGGCGATTATCAAAGAAGCCAATGAAAGACCCCACTAGCTGATTGCTGGTGAGCTTCTAATATTCGAGATCTTGCCAAACATCTACGCTATTTGGCTGGTTTTTTTACGATCATACAAACACAGATTAATGGGCAAAAGGCCGTGCGATAAGGGATAGATAATTTTACGTAGATGATCTTGTCGCAAAAAAATATCGAGCTTGTCTTGAATACGAGCACTTGTTGCGTTATGTTCTTACTTGTCTGACGTACTGACTGCTCAAGCAGGCTTAGTTGTCAGTACTTGAGAATTCCTTATGGTGCAAAAAATTATCTGATAGTACAGAAGACATGAGGTAAAGGTAAGGATTCAGGTCGTAGCTAGAGGAATTAAAGAAGGAGCATCGGGCAACTTGT
>QBMC01000202.1 GCA_003242035.1 Nodosilinea foveolarum
GGCTAATGCTCAAGCGGCTTGCAGCCTCTCTCTGAGATGTCAAACAGGCTCTATAAACATTTACTTTCTTAAGATCAGCGCGAATTGAAAGGCAAAAAAGCCTTTTTCCCAAGCTAATCACCACAACAACTCCTAACAAAGCAGCTCAAAATGGACAATTTATCGACCGGGTAATAAAATGGCGCTGAGTTTGCATAAACTCAGCGCCCAAACAGCGATCAAGATTTAGTTTTATCGACCCGGCAACGGAGAAAAGAAGCTACTGAGGCACCCACACAGAAGCCGATCCCGCCTCACAGCGGAAGTTGGCCCAACCTTCTTCATTCGTGGTCACCGGCTCCTCAACGTGTTCCGTGATGTCTATATAGGTACAGTCAGCTCGGCCCACTTCCATCCACTTGCTGCCAGCTTCACCGTTGCTAATCACAACAGCCATACCCCCAGGGTTTCCCTCAGTTCCTAGTCGAGTCCAGCCAATCGTATTTGGGTGGTCGAAATAGTCATACTGATCGCCAAAGGCGTAAGTCTGCCTCGCAGACAGAAACTTATCAATTATCCATTGGTGGCTATCCATCCAAATCTCGTACTCATTGCCGTCCTTCCCTTGATCCGTGTAGTGAGCGCCGTAGTAATCTGCATAGAAAATACAGGGATAGCCTTCTCGCCGCAGCAAAATCAGCGCATAAGCCAGCGGCTTAAACCAGGGTTCTACCACCGACTCCAAAGACTGCAAAGGCTGTGAATCATGGTTATCTACTAGCGTAACCGCCAGAGCTGGCTGTTCTTTCACCAGCGTGTTGTCAAAAATAGCTCGCATGTCGTAGCGATCGCCGCCCTTGCTCGCCTCGCGAAAGTTATAGTGCAAAGGCGCGTCAAACAGGGCCACGTCGCCCCCGGTAATGTCAATAAAGCTATGCAGCGCCTCAATTTCGTTCGACCAGTATTCACCTACAGCAAACAGTCGCTTACCGCTGTACTTGCGAAGGTCATTCACCCATTTCGGGAAAAAGTCCGCCTTTACATGCTTCACCGCGTCGAATCGAAAGCCGTCTAAATCAGTTGTGTCTACGTACCATTCACCCCAACGAGTAATTTCTTCCTTTACCTCCGGGTGGCTCACATCCAAATCGCAGCCCATTAAATAGTCAAAGCCCCCCTTTTCCAAATCGACTTCCTCCGAAAATTCCTTACCTTCAAACAAATAAATCGCTTCAAAATCGCCCGTCTCGTAAGCGTTGTAATCCACCGCGCCAAAATGCCACCAGTGCAGCTCCAGATCAGAATATTTGCCCTGCCGCCCCGGAAAGGTAAAGTGCGTCCAGGCTTTTATCGTCACCATATCGCCAATCGGCTGATTGCGATTATCTGGAGAATAAGGCGTTGCCTTAAACTCTTCTTCCTTATCTGCGCCTAGCCGATGGTTCATCACTACGTCGGCATAGACTTCAATGCCTGCTTGCTTCACCTGTTTAATAGCATCAACGTATTCATCTTTAGTACCGTACTTGGTTCGCACCGAGCCTTTTTGATCAAACTCCCCAAGGTCGTACAGATCGTAGACCGAATAGCCCACGTCATAACCACCGGCTGCGCCCTTGTAGGCAGGCGGTAGCCAAACCGCCGTAATGCCTGCTTCCGCTAATTCTTTAGCGTTTTTCGCCACCTCGTTCCACAGCGTACCGTCTGCCTCGTTATACCAGTGGAAATACTGCATCATCACGCCGTTGGGTTCAGCCATAAGGAGATTTTCTAAGAGAAGGGATATTAGCTGCTCATGATAATCAAATAAAACCGCTGTCCAAGCTATTCATCCAAAGACACAGTTTTTCCACAGCCTTACCCACTCGAACCGCAGAACCAGCGTCTACAAGCCCACGCCCACGCCCACGCCCAAAAGCCTTAAAATAAAGCCCTATCTTCTTGGCCAGCCGTCAGCCATCTCGCCAATTAGCCAAGCACAGCCGCAGGCTTCAATTTCTTACAGCGTATTTATGCTCTCCACTATCCAAAAAATCGCCGCCAAACTTCAGCCTCGCCTGATCGAAATTCGCCGCCACATCCACGCCAACCCCGAACTCAGCGGCCAAGAATACAAAACCGCCGCCTACGTCTCCGGCATTCTCTCCTCCCACGGCTTCCAAGTTCAAGAAATGGTCGGTAAAACCGGCGTCGTCGCCGAACTCAAAGGCAAAACCGACCCCGATCAAAACATTCTGGCCATCCGCACCGACATGGACGCCCTCCCCATCCTCGAAAAAGCCGACATTCCCTGCGCCTCCAAAAGCCCCGGCATCATGCACGCCTGCGGCCACGACGCCCACACCACCGTCGGCCTCGGCACCGCCATGATCCTCTCCGAACTCGTCCAAACCACTGACATTCCCTTCCCCAGCACTACCCGCTTCCTCTTCCAACCCGCCGAAGAAACCTCCCAAGGCGCAAAGTGGATGATCGAAGACGGCGTCATGCAAGACGTTAAGGCCATTCTAGGCGTTCACGTCTTTCCTTCTATTCCCGCTGGTGTCATCGGCCTGCGCCAAGGCCCGCTCACCGCTGCTGCCGACGATTTAGAAATCATTATCTCTGGCGAATCCGGCCACGGCGCGCGCCCTCACGAAGCCGTAGACGCCATCTGGATTGCTGCCCAAGTTATCTGCCAGCTTCAGCAATCCATCAGCCGCACCATTAATCCCCTTCATCCCGCCGTCATCACCATCGGCCAAATCTCCGGCGGACGCGCCCCCAATGTGATTGCCGATCAAGTTCGGTTGACGGGTACAGTGCGATCGCTCCACGCCGACACCCACGCCCTCCTCCCAGACTGGATCGAAAAAATCGCCACCGACATCTGCCACCTCCACGGCGCGACCTGCACCGTCAAATACACCCGCAAATGCACCTCCGTACTCAACAACATAGATTTAACAAATTTGGTTGCTAGCTGCGCTACTGAGGCTTTAGGGCGCGATCGCATTCAATGGATAGCCGACGCCTCAATGGGCGCAGAAGACTTCGCCAACTATACCGACATTGTCCCTGGCACCATGTTCCGTCTCGGCGTCGGCTACCCCAACCGCAAAAATCCGCCCCTCCATCACGCCCGATTCGAAATTGACGAAAGCGCCCTAATCGCAGGTGTTATCACCATGGCTTACAGCGCCTATAGCTATTGGCAAAAGCCAGGTATTCTCAATCAAAAAAGGCTAAACGCACCAGAATCCAAAGATATAGATACACCTATGCCTTTAGAGATATAAAAGCCTCAAATACTCCCAAAGAGACACTTGCAGCCGTTCACCTTATTCTTTTAGGAGTATTAAAAAAGCTGCAAGATCCGTACCATAAAGGCAGCTAGCAACTAAGTTTTTATGGTTGCAACACTCCTATCGTTAACTCAAGGAACATGGAAACGCCATGACTTTCTTTCAACGCAGCCGTCAATGGCTATCGGCCTTAGCCCTAGTCCTGCTGCTCACTATCTCCACTGGCTGTACAGCCACCGCCGAATCGCCCACCACTACAAACGTTGGCTACAGCCAGCTAGAGCGCGGCAACTCCGACGCTGGACAAGCCTATGGCGACTGGGTAGTCAACGCGGCCCAAGGACTCGTCTCGGATGCCTACGTTCGCGACAACGACAAACTCGGCGTTGTCATTACTAACTCAGTAGAGCCTAGCGAAGTCAAAGATCTTTCTAGATCTCTCCTTCAGGGTTTCCGTCAGAGTTTCCCTAATAAAGATCTCAAAGTACTGGTCTACGCGCCAGATAAAGAGTTAATTCTGCAAGCCAACTACGACTCACAAAGTCAGGAAGTTGTTTACGAGCAGCCTAGCTAGGCTAGCACAGCACTACTCTCAACACTGTTCATTCCACAATGGAGTAAAGCCCCCATGTCTTCAAGCGATAAATATAAGCGCGAGATTATGAAAGATCTCGCCGGTGGCAATAAAGAAGTACTCGGCGACAACGAAGAAATCGGTAAAAAGTTTGAAAGCTTTGATGACTTTGCCAATCGGTCTTCTAGAGACGAGCGCCACGGTCTTCTCCGCCGCTCCTTCACGCCAGAGCGCATTCCCGCCGCTCAGATGGATCCCGAACTCAAGTCCGCTATCGACAAAATCAAGCCCAACGAGCGTGATGATGTGGCTCGCGACTTCTTTAAGCATCTCAAAGAGCGTGGCCTCAGCGAAAAAGATTTAGAAAAGCAGCTAGGTCTTTCTACCCACAATCCCAAAAGAATGGGTTCTGACGATGTAGGTAAGCTAGCGTCCTTTGCTTACACCGCTCACCCGGACGTTTTCCAAGACGTTCTGGCCGACCAACCAGCTATTTTGAAATTTCTGAGCAACCCCCTAGTAGGCGCTGCTATTGGGGCGATCGCCGCTAAGTGGCTACACAAGTAAATTCATTCCATAAAAGCGAGTCAGCCAGCTTCCTAAGCTAACTTGTGCAAAAAAGGTGTCTCACGGCACCTTTTTTCGTATCTAAAAAAAAGTAACCTCCACACACTAGAATTGTCTCATCCGCTATGATCAGCCTCAGCAAACTCTCCACGCCTCTCTTCATAGCAGGCGGCTTAGCCACAATCGCCTATGCAGGCACCTGTCTAGCCCTCTACAACTACCAAACTAGTCTTATCTTTCGGCCCCTTCCCTTCCTAGTTCGCAACCCCGCCGAAACCGGCCTCGCCTACGAAGACGTTTGGATCTCGCTAGCCCATCACCCCGCATCACCTACTGCAAAACTTCACGGTTGGTGGATGCCAAACCCAAACAGCAATCGTACGCTGCTGCTGTGCCACGGCAACTACGGCAACGTTAGCTACAACGTTAATCGCTGCCACTTTTATCACAGCTTAGGCTTCTCTGTTCTTTCTTTCGACTATCGAGGCTATGGCCTCAGCCCTAGCGAACCCCCTTCAGAACAAAAAGCATACGAAGACGCCGAAGCAGCTCTACGCTATCTCACGGTAAACCAGCAGATAGCACCCGGCACCATCACTGTATTAGGTCATTCCTTGGGGGGGGCGATCGCCATCAACCTAGCCACCCAGCATCCAGAACTCAACAGCCTCATCGTAGAATGCTCCTTCACCTCTATGAAAGACGCCGTTCACGCCAAGAAAATCTACCAAATCTTCCCAGTAGAACAACTTCTCAACCACGCCTTCGACTCTCTATCTAAAGTCCAAAATCTAAAAGTCCCTGTGCTCTACGTCCACGGAGACCAAGATACCGACGTTCCTTCAGCCTTTAGCCAACAGCTTTTTGAAGCATCGCCCGCCCAAAAGCAACTTTGGCTAGTATCCGGTGCAGGCCATAACAACCTTACCACCGACTTCAAAGCTGCTTACACAGAAACAGCCACCGCTTTTCTCTCTCAGTTGGATACCGTTGCAGAACCGTCAGAAGCGCACAAGCTAAGCAACACAGTCTCACGTCTATCCAACACATGAACATACCTTTGTTCATAAAGCGACTCATTAGCCTACTTACGACTGCTAGAGAGTCAAAGCAGAACAATCAGTCGTCTATCTCAAAGCTAACCACCCCAGAACAACCAACAGAAGTATTCTCTGCTCCAAACCAAAGCTCTCAAGATCTACCTTCTCAAGCACTAGTGCGCGAGATCCGCTCTCAGCGAAAATTTACCATTGCCGAAGCTATCAGTCGAGAGGGCGGCAACTTTATGAGAGGTGAATCCGCGATTCCTCGGCCACTCAGAGCGATCGCAGAAATCAATCAATTCGTCACCACCCACCTCCCAAATTCTAACGGCCCAGTCTCAGCAACACTTCAGTCTTGGGCAAAAGAAGATATTCAAGTCAGCCGTCATCTAGACAGGCCGCTCACCGCCCTCTCTTTAATCATCGAGAGTTTACTCAACGAACCCACCACCTTTCAAGAATTTTTCAGGCAAATCGCGATCGCTCAAAGTAAACTCACGGGCGATCGCCCCCACTTCCAATCGCCAAACCATCCCCCACATCCCAACGCCGCTCACTCTCACGAATCAGTTAGGCAACAGCTAATACAGCTCCTTAAAAAACTACAAACAGACACTAAATCGCACCGACAACAGCATCGACCTTAACCCTTCCATACAGCGTATCTCGCTGGCGCGCAGGCCGTCCCAAAGACTCAATCGCTCCCACCAAATCCGCCTCACTCCGGCAAGTCCCCCCAGTCGCCCCCGCCATAGAGGTAATATGTTCCTCCATCAAAATTCCCCCAATATCATTACAGCCCCATCGCAGTGCTTCCGTCGCTCCGCCGAGTCCTAGCTTCACCCAGCTCGGCTGATGGTTCACAATCCAGTTTCCCAAGAATATTCGAGCCACCGCCGTCAACAACAGCGCATCTTCTAGCACCGGCTGATCGCGCCCGACTCTACGCCGCAAAGACTTAGGCGCTTCTTGCCCTACAAACGGCAGCAAAATAAATTCTGAAATCCCATCGAATCCAGCATGGCGCGATCGCTGCTGCAACTGCCGTAGCAAATCTAAATGAACAACCTGCTGCTCCACCGTTTCGATATGACCCGACAGCATCGTACTAGTTGTTGGTAAACCCACTCTGTGCGCCAGTCCCACAATCTCCAACCACTCAGCCGCCGAAGTTTTCTCCGGGCACAAAATCCGCCGCACGTCATCATCCAAAACCTCCGCCGCCGTTCCTGGCAAAGACCCCACGCCCGCATCTCGCAGGGCAACTAATACCGCTTCCAAACTCAGACCGTCTTCTCTCGCGATAAACTGCACCTCCTGCGGCGAAAAGGCATGAACATGCAAATCAGCAGAAGCCTGTCGAATAGTCTCTACTAGCTTGCAGTAATAAGCTAAAGATGTCCCCTCAATCTTCGCTGCTGGATTTAGCCCGCCCTGCATACAAACTTCAGTAGCTCCCAAGGCAACCGCCTCTGTCGCCTTCTCCAAAATGCCGCTCCAGTCCACCCAATAAGCACCTGCCTGTCCAGCATCTCGCCGAAAAGCGCAAAAGCTACAGTGCTGCTCGCAAATGTTGGTGTAGTTAATATTGCGATTCAGCACATAGGTTACCGTCTCACCGACCTGCCGCTGCCGCAATTCGTCCGCAGTTGCCCGAATGAGTTCTCTTTCTGCCAACGACTCTACCTGTAGCAGCGCAATTCCATCCGCCACAGAAATATCCTCTCCCAACCGCGATCGCTCTAAAATCTTCTCAACCATAAACATACTTACACAACAGCTACCTTTCTCTTATCCTACAAGATTTTCCTTCGCGCCTTCGCCACCGCTTGCAGCCCGAAAAAAAACGGACAAGCCACCGTTAGCCTGTCCGCGTATCTTCGTTGTCTATCATCTACCCATCAAAAGGACGACCTATTAACCGGTCAACCCCGTTCAAATCAGTCGCTCAGTGGCAGCGTCACTGGCCCATTACAATCGGCGCTGCCGCAATATCAGCCAGACCGACAGACTCTAGCAGTTCATACCAGTGCTGAGAGATGGCTTCGTTATCTTGCCCAACTTGTAAGCAGCGATCGCCTCAACAGTATTATTTTGTTGTTTCAAAATTCGGCCTAGCTGCCAAGCCGATTGCGAAGCAATATCATCCGCATTAATCAATCGAGCAATCTCTAAAGACTTTTCTGATAGCTTGCGAGCCTCTGCCCACTGCCTGAAGGGGTGACACAACAGCTACAGCGTAGCCATGACAGTCTCTATGGCTTTTA